>JAPPNA010000047.1 GCA_028873925.1 Bacteroidota bacterium
CGTGGCGGCCAATTCGGCGACCGATGGGGTCAACCTGGGTCCGGCCTCGGCGGTGTCGGCCACAGCCGCCTGGGATGCTACCGTGCCGACCGTTGCGATCACTGATGTGCCAGCCAGGATCAACTCCACGGCCCAGTTTACGGCAAAAATCACGTTTTCGGAGGCCGTAACAGGATTTGTTACCGACGACATAATGGTAACCGGCGGCACAAAAGGGACATTTTACGGCCCCGGGACCACCTACACACTCCTGGTGACCCCTTCCGGCTCAGCGGATGTCGTGGTGACCGTAGCGGCGGATGCTGCCACTGATGGCCTCAACACGGGGCCAACATCTGCGGTTTCGGAGACGGCCACTTGGGATGCCACCGCCCCGACCATCGCAATCACCGATGTGCCGGCCACGATCAGCTCAACGACGGACTTCACCGCCACCTTCACGTTTTCGGAGGATGTGACGGGGTTTGCCACCGGCGATGTCTCGGTGTCGGGCGGCACTAAGGGGACGTTCACCGCGACGAACGCGCAAACCTACACGCTGGTGATCACGCCCTCCGGTTCGGCGGATGTGGTGGTGACGGTAGCGGCGGATGCTGCGACCGATGGCCTCAATACCGGCCCGGCCTCGGCGGTTTCCGCCACGGCCACCTGGGATGCCATTCCGACCGTTTCCATATCCGGCTTACCTCCCAAGATAAACTCAACGACACCGTTAACGGCTACCTTCACGTTTTCGGAGGATGTGACGGGGTTTACCACCCAGGATGTGGGGATCCAAGGCGGCACGAAGGGTACATTTTCCGGCAGCGGGGCGAGTTACACGCTGGGGGTCACCCCTTCCGGCTCGGCTGATATGCTTATTATCGTAGTGCAGGATGCCGCAACCGATGCCGGCAGCAACACGGGTCCGGCAACGGCACAATCGTTTGAGTCCTTCTGGGATGTCGTCGCCCCGACAGTCAGCATAACCAACGTACCCTCCAAAATAAGTTCAACGAGGGCCTTTACCGCCAGGTTTACCTTTTCGGAGGAGGTGACGGGGTTTGAGTCCGGCGACATCACCACATCCGGCGGCACAAATGGGATGTTCACCGCGGATAGCGAAGAGATCTACACGCTGGCAGTTACGCCCACCGGTTCGGCGGATGTGGTGGTGACCGTGGCGGCCCATGCCGCGACCGATGGGGTCAGCACGGGACCACTGTCAACGGTTTCGGCAACAGCGACCTGGGACGCAACTTTCAATACTGTATTAACATCAGCCACATCATTAACGATTGCGGAAGGTGGCAGCGGCACCTATTCAGTCTGGCTGTCGTCACAACCTTCGGGTACAGTGTCGATGACGATCACGGGCGCATCGGGTACAGACCTAACATTGGATAAAGCGCGTCTGACGTACGAGTCGACCGGATCAACAAATCTCTGGAGTGACCCGCAGACGGTGACGATTACCGCCGGCCAGGATTTGGATTGGGATACTGATCACGCAACCTTGATCAATACAGCCGTGGACGGAGGTTATGGGGGTGCCACGGCGCAAGTGAGCATTAGGACGAATGACGACGAAACTGGTCCATCACCGCCACATGCCTATGTAGTTCAGGCCGTGCACTCATTCTTCAATTCTGTCCCGCTCATCGCCGGTGAGGCGGCACTGCTGCGGGTATTCCCAACGGCAAATGCAGTCAATAGCCACCCCCTTCCCAAGGTTGTGGCCACATTTTACGTGAGCAACCAGGTGACGCACACGATCAACCTCGCCTCAAAGACGGGGCCAATTCCGACTGAGGTGTTGCCGCAGGAGGTTCAGCTATCCTACAATGTCCAAGTTCCGGCCTCCGTAATCAAGCCGGGCCTCGAATTGGTCGTTGAGATAGATCCAGACGATCAGGTACCGGCAAACCTGGGAATGATCAAACGGATGCCGCAATCGGGGCGGATATCGCTTGATGTCGTCACAGTGCCCGACTTTAATGTTACATTCGTCCCCCTTGAGACTACAGGATATACCGGACTTGATGATGTGGAAACGATAGCTCAACGACTGGCAACGAACCCCGGTACAGACATTCTGTTGAGCGATACACGTACATTGTTGCCCATAAAAGATGTATCAGCAACTGCTCATGCAACCGTGACTGTGTCAGAAAGAGGGGCTGACTTCCTACTCAACACAATTCTTGCACTCCGGGCCATGGAAAGTGGCAGCGGCTATTGGATGGGGCTGCACACCGAACCTAATGGGGCAGCTGGCATTGCGACTAGACCTGGATTCACGAGTGTTTCCGTTCCAGTTGCAATTACCATCGCCCATGAATTTGGACATAACCTGTCGCTTGCCCACGCGCCATGTGGCTACCCCGCAAGTGTGGATCTGAACTATCCGTATCTCAACGGATCAATAGGGTCTTGGGGAGTCGAAAAAACCAGCCTTATTGATCCAAGCAGAACGAAAGATCTAATGTCATATTGTTTTCCAAAGTGGATTAGTGATTATCATTTCAAGATGGCAACCGATCACCGAATGTCTGCCGCGTTGTCCAAGATGGAGGAGCCACCTGTTGCCTCCAGGTCAACTGGACCTTCCCTTCTTCTCTGGGGAGGTATGGACGCGGATTCAAGACCGTACTTTAAACCGATCTTTGTGGTGGAGGCAGCGCCCTCACTGCCCGAGGCATCAGGCCCCTGGCAACTTGTCGGGCAGGCGACAGACGGCGACGAGATGTTTAATCTGGCCTTTGCCATGCCGGAGGTAGCTCATGGAGATGGTGCCTCCGCCTTTGCTTTTATCGTACCGCTGCAGCAAGGTCAGCAATTGAAAGCAGTGACCCTCTCAGGGCCCGGGGGATCGTTCACGATCGATGGAGAGCACAACGATCCGATGGCGATTGTGATTGACGAAGCCACAGAGCAGGTCACGGGCTTCCTCAACGACTTTGATCCTTCAGGCGACAGCAGGGTGTCCGCGATAAGCAATAAATTTGGAGGGAATACCCAGCGTGTGCTGTTCAGCCGGGGCATTCCTGATCTTAGCGTTCAGAACTAGCCGCTTAACGGACGTTTGCCGCCTTTGTATCCCCTAGGGACAGCAACGCCTCTTTTCACGGTGTTTTGGGCCGCTGTGAGAAGGGACTTCGTTGTCTCGTGGAATAAAAAGGCAGGCAACCTTCCGGTGGGCGGGGCTGGTCGCGCGAATGGCAACCGGCGGCCCGACCGACCCTGGGCACTCTTCCAGACTCCAAGCGTACATGCTGTGCGTGCCCGTCAGTCTCCGCCATCCGCATGGGATATACTATGTTTGTCAGGAAAAGGCAATTTTTCGGAATTCCGAAGGTGCGGCGGTCGGCGTTGTGGTAAGTTTAGAGGGCCATTTTGAGGCTCAAGAATGCGGAGCTGGCATAATTCGGCCTCTACCCTCGCTGAACGTCCGTTTTGGGCCAGTTGCGGCCAGAATTTTCAGTACCAAATGGGCCGATTGGACGCACTTCTGACCATTTCACTTATTCTTGTCTCCAATCCGGGTGCCCGTGGGCGGCTTTATGCCGCCTTTCGGCGCGCCAGGTGCCACGCCTCGTACCGCTTCCACTGTACCTTGATTACCACCCATATCCGGCCCAGTACCTATTTTTCGGGTAAGCACTAATTGATATGATGCATCGCAATATATCCTGTTCTGCGTGCATAAGGAGGCTCGGTCTCGTGATTATATGCCTGACACTCTGCTCCGTATCCGCCGGACAAGCCCAAGAGTCTTCCTTTAAACGGCTTGAAGCGCGAATAGGAACGGCTTGAAAAGGCCGGCCATTACCGAAAGTACTGGAAACTAACGGATGTGGAAGCCGGGCTTCCGGGGATATTCGGCGGTGTCAGTCGTTCTCGTGATGGTCGGCATCTGGGGGATGTGTTGATTTTCGGATTGTGACCGCCTGCCCTATTCAGCCTCTGTAATTCAGGTCCTGGATCAGCGGGCTGGGGGTGCCATGGCTTGTGATGCACAAAGTCTTGCGGGCGCGTGTGCAGACCACATAGAGCAGCGAGCGGGCCTTGCGGATAATTTCCTCTTTAGCCGCAGCATTTGAGGCCCCCTTGAGCACTCCCCGGTGCGGCAGATTCGTGCTGTCGACTCCGACAGCAATCATATGATCAAATTCCAGTCCCTTAACGCGATGCATAGTTCCGGTCCGCACGCCCGCAACAGACAGGTCGTCACCACGCTCGGGCTTAATTGAATACACCGCAATCCCCTTGTATTCCAGGATCCCTTCATACCGGTTAACCAGATAATTGGTCGGTGCTACCAGGCAGATTCGGTGCAGGCTGTCACCGACATTCAACTGCTGAATGTACTGCTCCACAAAGTCAATCTCCTCATTTCCTGACGCAAAATTGCGAATCAACGGGTGTGCCCCGCTGATCAGAGAGCGGTAGCCCCGGACGCTGGCAAGGGATCCATCCAGATCCCTGTAGGGGATGTCCTCCAGTACCCCTACGGCGCAGGCGCGTATTTCTTCCGGTGTCCGGTAATTGATCCGAAGGCGCCGGCTGCGACCGCGAATGTGAATGCCGCATTGGCTCAGCACGATCGGCTTCCCAAAGATGCGCTGATGGGCATCGCCTACAATCAGCATATCATTGTCACCCGGCTGCACCATGGCCCGAATCAGCCGCATCGCCTCCGCACTCAGGTCCTGCGCCTCGTCAACGATTATGCTGCGATAGCTGCCGGGCTCGATGGACTTGCGGAGGCGACGCATGGCATCTTCTCTTTCGTAGAGACCCTGATCTGCGAGCAGCTCCCGATAAATTTCAAACACCGGCCACAGAATCTTGCGATCTGCCTGTCGTAGAGGCTTTCCCCTACCCTTGCGGGGTATGGCCAGATACTCCTCTTCGGTTTCAATCCCATGCGCCAGGATTACATCCCGAAACTCCGCCTTGATGAACGCCTTGGTAAACGCCACCTCTTCGTCCTGGCAGTCAATAGCGCCATTCCAGGCGCGGTTGATAGCGGCAGCATCATCGTAGGCGATTCGCTCGTTCAGTTCGCGTCGGTACAGCTGATGAGTGACCCATGCGTCAATATTGGTCACCTTGATGCGCTTAAACTCCTCCGGCGTGCACATTTTCCGCAGATTTGCACTGATGTCCGCCACCAAATTCTTGCTGTACATCAAAAACAGCACGCGATCCTCGGGCTGGTTGAACACCTCCGACACGAGCCGCTTGGCACGGTGCATCGCGACGACCGTCTTGCCCGTCCCTGCGCCACCCAAAACGCGGATCGGGCCACGCGCTTGCATGTCCACTAATCGCTGCTGCATGGGATGCAGATAAATCCGCCACTCTCCCAGCGGGGCCTCCAGCATGGCCTTCAGAGACTCGTCGTCGTCAATGACGACAAAATCCCGCCTGTTTTTTGTGTCCTTCAGGGCCTCATCAAAATCATCGTCCCCCAAGTCATCCCTGTAGGCCTGCAGGTCGCGCACGAGAGCCTCATAATCTGCTCCATCCGCAAGGTCGCTTAGTGTCACGTACGCACCGACGGGGAGCGCCTCAGCATGCCGATTCAGATCGGCTACGGCCTCAAAGGTGCGAACTAGCTCCATCAATTCCCTGGGAACGCCTAGCCGCTGGAGCTGGCGATCTTTCCAGTGGGCAAACAGTCCCCCGGCTTTACGGGTGTTGCCATGTTCACTGCCGGGCGGGCGTACATGCTCGGTTGAGAAAATCTGAATCGCCCCTGTATCGGGATGGACAGCGCATTTATACTTGCGGGCCCAGTCGTAGGCCTGCTCATGGTTGTCTACCCAGAGGCAGATCAGCGTTTGGCCGCGGCGGGACTGCTGCACGATCGCCCGGTACTTCTGATCAATCCGAACAGATCGCAGGTTTTGGCTGGCTGCCCCGTTGATCCGCTCAAAATTGAATCCAGGGGCGGTGGGATTCAACCGAAATGCACTAAAAAACTCGCGGACCTTCTTCTGGAGGCCCTTGGGGAGCTTGGCCTGGGCGGCCATGAATTCGGTCGTGCACGCCAAAGAAATATTCATGGTTATAGGACCCTCAGGTTTTCGATCCGATGCATTCACCCGTTATCCCAGGAGCGAGCAAGTTCTTCATACCCTTCCTGCCGGATACCGCTCCAGCAGAAGAAGCCGCTGTTCGGCAAATGCTGCAGCACATTCATGGCAAACAGGAACCCGTTCCAAGCCGATTTGAATCTATAGTCACTGTGTAGACTGTCATTAATGTACACCCCTGCCTGCATACCCGCAGCCTCCAGGGTCTGAAGGCTGCCGTAGGAGGCCCGGACCCAGAACAGGCCCGAATGCAGGGCACCCTTCTTGTTGGTCCAGCGCATCCCCACCCGATCATCGTCCTGCGGTGCGATCGCATCCACAAACGACTCCGGCGCAAATTCCTGCAATTTGTCCAGCCAATATGCTTCTCGGGACTTCCGAAGATCAACTAGGGCCATCGCATACGCGTAAGCCAGCTGCCGCCATTTGAGAGGTGTAGGATCCGCAAGATGGGCCAGCAGCATGGTCATACTGTTGGCCTCACCTTTTCCCCGCAGGTGTCCAAAGTCGTTGCGATTGAGGCCGAACTGATCCAAGCACCAGTTGAATCGGACCGGATCATGGGTCAGGAAGTCCTCAAACTGTCCATCAGAGCTGTGCAAATCATCCCAGGTTACCGACCATACCCAATATCCCCCGGATGCCAGAATCGCCATACGCTTCCGCGTGTCGTCGCCTACAATGCCCCGATGATACGCAAATCCGTCCGCAAACACGGCAATCGGACGAGCGCCCGGAATATCCTGCGGCCACAGCACGAAGTCCGGTCTGGAATGCACGACGACATCCTGGCGCGGGCCCAGGGCCACCTGACATTCCACGATCCATGTGTATTTGCCAGCCACCAGTTCATAGCCCGGATTCCCCTTGATTTCAGTGTTCCTGAACGACCAGCCCGTGGACCTGCCAGCATGCGCACCCAACCTACGGATGAAAGCCTGCTCGCAGATGCTCTCCAGCAATTCGTTGAATGGCAGTGTGTCCAGAGACTTGGTTTCCTTAAGCTCGCCTCCATGGAAAAGGATCAGTTCAAGGACCTCCATGGCAGCCTTCCGCGAAATCCTGTCCCGCTTATAGTTGTTGCGGTACGCAAACAGGCAGCGGTAACATCCATCCGCCTCCGGCTCCTGTTGACACTCGCACGCTTTGAGCCTGTTGAGCGCCGTCCGCAATACTTGGAGAATGTTATTCGGGCTCTTTAGCAGGAAATCCAGGTACCCGGTCCCGCCGGGCACCGTGTCCAGTACGAACACAAACGTCTTGCGGAATTCCAGATCCTCAATCGGGTCATCCTGAATTTCAGTGCGCAAGTGGTCCAGCTGCCCTTTCATATAATCCTTAAGCCCCATATGGAGCGCCGCGCAAAACGAATCAATCTCGGTTGACTCCGAAGCCGTGCTCACTGTGGGCAGCAGTACGCGCATGGCCTCAGACTCGTACTCGTGGTAGAGGAACACATCTTCGTTTTCGCTCGCGGGTGCGCCCGCCTTCTTGCATCCGAATTCGTGCTTGAATGTCTTGCCCATCTGGCGCACATAGCCGCAGGCCGGACAACTGCTGAAGCCGTGGGTCTTCTGCTCACGTCCTGCGATCAGCAGCGGCTCACGGTCCGGGTCGGTAGTGCCGCTGTTGATCATGCGTACCGTAGCCTTTTTGATGTACTGGAAGCCGAAAGGGACTGCGTTGTCTGAGCACGCGTACACCCGTGAGCCATCCTTTTCGTCAAATTGTACGAAGGTTCGGACGTGCTGGAAATTGCGTTCCCGTTCTTCGGTTTCGTCATGGGACCGGCTGCTCCTGTCGCCGGATACTGCTGTAACCGTGGTCATGCGGGCCATATTGAACACGCGACCCGAGTTCTGCCAGTCCATGGCCTTGCACTTGGGGCATTTGATGGACTTGGCTCTAGCTGCACGCTGGCTGAAAGAGCAGTTGGAGCACAATCGCCATTGTTCAGTGCGGCTCTTCTTGACATCAATCTGGGTGATCCGAATCTTGCGCTGACCGGCATAGAAAGTATTGCCGGGGGCCAGTTCCCGAATGGCGAGCATGCCCGGCCGGATGTAGTCGTCCCCTTTGGCCTTTTTTTCGCTGCCATCGTCCGCATCCTTTGCCCGTTCATTCTCGCCGTAGACGATGATGGACTTAAGGCTAACACTGGATTGCGGGAACCCATAGTTGGGTAGAATGCCCGCATCGGTCAGGAAGTTGAATACATTCTTTGTGTTAAGAGCTGCCTTGAGCCAGTACAGCGCAGCCCGGTGCCTGATGAGCTCACGGCGATCTTTCTGGTAGTTCTGATCCCTTACGGCCTCGTCAAGTTTTTTTATCTCCCTCGTAACGGCCTGCCGCCGCCTTTCCAAGTCCTGCCGCTCGTGATAGGCCTCCGTAAAAGCCTGGATCACTTCCTCACGCAATGTCAGACCCTCCCCCGCTGTATCCAGACCCAGGTAGTGTGACATCTGCCGGAGAATCGTCTTCTGTATCGGGTTCGGCGTGCTGAACAGCGATTCAAAGGCGGCCAGCAGTTCTTCCGCCTGCTCGTCGACAAAGCCCAGCCAGTTGAACGGAAATCCGTCTGATTTCCTGTTAGCTACGCGACCGAGTATTTTCTGAACCCGCCGGTCTACGGCTTTTGTTCCGATTCCGGTGGCCACCCAGCAGTCCATGGTAAGGGCCGCCAACTGGCGCTTTAGTACGGCCGGAGCCTCGAGAAAAATGCCGGGCACGCTCACAGGGCCCGCCATCATCAACAAGGGGTCGGCATAGTAGTACAGATCATGCGGGCTTGCGGTGGCAACCGACAGGGCAAGTGCATTGCCATCATGACGACCCGCACGCCCGATCCGCTGGATGTAATTGGATTTCTGCGGCGGCACGGCGGTCTGGATGACGGTAGATAAGTCTCCAATGTCCACCCCAAGCTCCAAAGTGGGGGTGCATGAGAGAACATTGGGGTGCCATGGTCGGCGGTCGGGCTCCATAAACGCATTTTCCACCGCCTCCCGATCTTCACGCTCCAGCAGACCCGTATGCTCTTCCGCAACCACGCGTACCACATCATGCGTCTGGTATCGGGTGCGGTAGTAGTCATCTGCCGCAATTGCTCCCTGCCTCATGCTGCCGATGCATTCAAACCTTGGGCACGGCATGTTTTCCCAGATTTCATGGTCAGCTTTAGGGAAGCAGATTTCGGTCCGGCACAGCGTACATCGCGCACTGGCCACTTGGGTAGTCAGGGTGAGGCAATCGGGGGGGACTCCCCAAACGCGCTTCTTATCGGCAATCTTGTACAGCTTGAGCTGCCCCGCCTCCACCAGTTCGTCCAGAATCGGACCGACCGCCTCGTGGGCAAAGGCCCCCACGGCCTTTTGCCAGAACAGGGACTTAGTGGCCCATTCACCAAGCCATGTTTTCCGACCGGCGTTCCCCAAACGGAGGAAGTTCTTGGCGGTAAAATTGCAGAGAAATGCCGGTCGAGCACTGCGCCGTGACAGACGGGGCAAATATGACTTATGCCGATCAGTGAGCAGAATACCGTTGCCGCCACTCTTGATATAGGGCGCATTTACCGGATCCGCAATGCCACCGCTCGTTCGAAGCCGGTATATGAGCCCGGTAGCAAACTTACGCACCTGATCTACGGTTAGATCTTCCAATCCGCCAACTGTATTGCGGAGCTCCTCCAAGACCTTGTGCGCGACCTGCGTCAGGCGTTCCGGGTCCGGCCCGGCGGTAGCAAACCGGATGTTCTCCAGGTTTCGCCCCAGACGAGCCTGCAGCCCGAACGTCTGCAGCACCTCATACCGAAGCCGTTCGGTGATACGCTCAATGAGGGATGCCAGTTGTTCCATCCTGCCTTCCTTCACCAGATCCTGATAATCCCGCATCCAGGTCATATTGGGGGCGATATATTCGCCGACAAATCCGGCCTCATCGTGCTGCTGACGCAGGGCATGGACAAAGCTGTCCTGCAGATCATGTAGTGACTGATCCTTTCCGATCTGCAGGATATGCTGACTCAGTGCGGTACGGATGGCGAACTGGTAGGTCCGCGCCTGGAAGAATCCCGCCCGATGGGAGGCATCCTGTACTGAATTCGAAAACGTGATGACCTTCTTATCATCGTTATAGCGCGAGCCGAACAGCTGCCCAATGCCGACCGAGCACAGACTGGCTGATTGCGCGCCCACAATGCTAAAGCTGTCCACCTGGGTGCAGTACGGGCACTTGATTTCCGTGGTAAGCCTGCCACCCTTGTGCGTACTGAGCGATGGAATGCAGACTTCCAGCAGGTTTGTGCCTTGGCATTCCCGACATTCTCTGGACTGCGTGCCCACGGTATGGAAGCATTCCAGACACAGCTGCTTGGCACCGGGCCGCTGCAGCTTATCGTCAGGAAACACCAGCGTGATTTCCTTATGTCTTCGGAAAAAGGCCTCGTAAATCCTACTGGGAGAGGCCTGTAGCGGATCGCTTTCGGATTGCTGGAATGCAGCCCAGGCAGCTGCTCCGCAATTGCGGCAGATCGTCAGTGGAAAATGTCCGTCCACTTCGTCGGCTTTACCTTGGCGGGCGGCCTTGAGGTCATCAAACCAGCGCAGCGTGGCATCCTCTCCGGAGGACACCAGCATCCGGCGCAGTTCTCGGACCCAGAACTGCACGCGCACATTCAGCAGCGGCTTTTCGGGTTTGTCTGGATCGCGTGCAAAGCTGATGAGGGCCAACAGGCTCTCCAGCACCAGGTGGGCATGCTCCTGAGCGTCCGCATCCAATAACTGCTTAAACTCTTCGGCCACCTCCTCCATGGGACGGGTGGCGGACTCCGTCATCTGAATCAGATTCTTGAAGCCGGCGTGTTCCTTCAGGGACTGTCCCAGCCGGGGTGCCCAGGATTCGTCTTGAACAGCTGACGCATCCGCCGACCTGCCGAACCAGATTTCGTACTGTGCGGCAATGTATTCAACCAGCGTGGCATACCGGTTGGGGTTCAGCCGTGCAATATCGTCGCCGTTCGGGTAGGAGGAGTATTTCCAGAGGGCCTGATTATTGAATTCCGGCGCACTGAGGCGACTTTCGGTGACCACGGAAGCCGGCTCAAAGTTCGCACCGAATATATCATTGGCAAACTCCAGCAGTGTATCGGCATCTTCGGCCCCCAATGTGGCGGAGGTGCCGACCGGGCAGGCATTGGACGACTTGAGTCGACGTTTGAGGCGGCGCAGCAGGCAGGCCAGATCTGTACCCTGCGCCCCATCAAAGGTGTGCAATTCATCTACGACAATGAACTGCAGTCCGTTGGTCCGGTTATGTTGCCAGATATCCTGCGTCTTGGGCTGGACCATGAGGTAGTCCAGCATCTTATAGTTGGTCAGCAGGATGTCCGGCGGCTCTTTGTGCATGGCCCATCGCTGGGTGATGATGCTGTCCTCCGTCATCCTCAGACTCGGTTTGGCACTCAAGCCCCCCACATACAGTCCGGCAGTGACATGACCTTTCAGGCTGGGCGTATTGAAGATGATGTCCGCGATTCGCTTGGCCTGATCGGTCGCCAGCGCATTCATGGGATAGATGAGTATCGCCTTAACACCACGCTGCGCGGAATACTGCCGGCAATGCTCCAGAATGGGATAGAGAAAAGCCTCCGTCTTGCCGGACCCGGTGCCGGTGGCTACCAGAGTGGGCTTCGGACTGGGTCCTGCCAGGCGTTCAAACGCCTGCTGCTGATGCAGATAATCCGGGAATGGCCGCGGCACCTCTGGAAAATGCTTCACTGCCGTTTCTCCCAGGTTGAACGGCAGCTGAAATGACACATAGGGCCCCTTGAACATTTCGCCCCGCTTCACGAAATCGCGCACCGTATTGGCGAATCGCGGGGTTGTGATCACGTACCGGGTCGTGAGGCAGTCCTCAATGGCCTGCCGGACCTGGCGGCTAAGGACGGATGGAATCATTGGACTTTATTCCGCTCAAAATACTCCCATGCCTCCCTGTATGCCTCTTCCCGGTCACACCGTTCA
>JAPPNA010000137.1 GCA_028873925.1 Bacteroidota bacterium
CAAGTCGCCAACCACATCGGCCGGACGGCCCGGGCGGACCTCCGTGAGTGCGCGCTGAACATGTCCGGCAATGGCTAGGAGAAGTTCGCCGGCCCCTTCCGGTGGGACCTCGCCGGTCAGTTCAAACAGTCCCCCGATTGTCACATCCAGTCCGTTAAAGAACCCGGATTCCGGACCGGGTCCCGGTTCCGACAGGCGCTCATAGTAGTACGGTACCGGCCCCAGACTGGTGCGCGTGCGGCCGCTGGTCTGGGAGCGTTGCAGACTCAGCCCGTACGTGCCGAAATTGTAGTAGGAATCGCCCAACCAGGGGCTGTACTGTCCGGCAGCAAAGTTAATGTTCCAGGGCTCGTTTGCGCGCACGCCGCCGCGATACAATTTGGGGACACGCCAGGGACGCAGCCCTTCTTCGGCGATCTGCTCGGGGAATCGTTCAGGGTCCGCGGCGGCGGCTACGGCCTCGGGGGTCATCTGCCCCATAGCCTGGTGATTCCCATGACCATCTCGTAGCGATCCGTGAAACCGGGAAATCACCACCAAAGGGCGATTCATTCGAATAATCCGGACCATATCCGACAGGACCTGATCGACATCCCAGCTGCGCAGGGATTCATCCAGCGTCTTGGAATAGCCGTAATCCAGTGTGCTGGAGAAATACAGATCGTCCAGCCCGTAGTAGCGCCCCGACCGCCGCAGTTCTTCGGTGCGGATCAGGCCTAACCCGTCAAAGAGTTCTGATCCAATAGCATTGGCGCCCGCCTCACCCCGATTGATGGACATCAGCGCGACCCTGGCTCCGACCCCGCGGCTCAAATATGCCAGGAGTCCTGCATGCTCATCATCAGGATGCGCGACCGTGTGCAACATGCTGGCGGTCGTTGACAATTTCTGGAGTTGTTGCCATAGGCCGGTGCTGCCACGATCCACAGCTAACAGAGGGCCGCTGTCAAAGGTACTGTTGAGTACATGGTTCTGTGCCGGTGCAAGCGGCACGCAAAGAAGGCTGGCGAGACATAAGGCAGTCAGACGTTGCATGGCAAAATTGATGTACTTGGAATATCTGCGGGCCACGCAGTTTCTAGGTTGCGGGCGTATGGTCTTCGGTGGCATTCAGCGCGACCTTTACGGTGGCGATAGCACCTAACGCGGCCAACACCATAAACAGAAGTCCGCTAGCGGTACGCCCGGTCACCAGATAGCCGATGCCCAACAGACTTGACCAGAGGAAGAGCACGCCGAGTACCCAGGCCATCCAGCGCCGCCAAGCCGCCTGATCCGGGCTGCCTCCCGGGACGATCTTGGCAATCGGACCCCACCAGCCGCCCGGCCGCACGCGCTCATAGAACGCAATGAGTTTGGAATTCGGATCCGGCTTCGTCAAGAGTGCCACCACCACCCAGATCAGCGTGCACATCACCAGAATGGAGACCGCCCGTACCATGTCATACGGCTCGCTGTAGAAGGTCTGCATAACCGTGAGCGCCGATTCGCTCAGCAGGCCCAATCCTTCAAGTACCCGAATCCACATGAATCCGTTCGCAAATATGAATGAGCCCAGAATGGCACTGATTTCCGCCCAGGCGTTGACGCGCCACCAGTACCATCGCATCAGCCAGACCACGGCCAGGCCAGCGGTGATTTCAATCACATAAATCCATCCCCGTTCAATGGACTCCATCTGCCATGCCGTGATGGCGGCCAGCGAAACGAGCACCACAACGGCTGCGCGGGATGCCACGACGTAGTGGCGCTCACTGGCCTCCTTTCGGATAAACCGGCGGTACACATCATTGACCAGGTAGGAGGCCCCCCAGCATAAATGCGTATCCATCGTACTCATGAAAGCGGCCAAAAACGATGCCACCATCAGGCCTTTCAGTCCGGCGGGCATCAGTTCGCCGATCATCATTGGATAGGCCAGTTCAGGATCGGCGGCCAGCTCCGGTCCGGCCAGCGCCAGCGGGAAGATCACCAGAGATCCGAGTCCCACAATAATCCAGGGCCAGGTCATCAGCACCGTGCCGGCAAAATTGAACCAAAGCGCGCCCAGCAGGGACTGCTTTTCGTCTCGTGTGGCGAACAGGCGCTGCGCAATGTACCCATCCCCCTGTCCGCTTCGGCTCCAGAGCACAAAGATGAGCAGGAAGAAACTGACAGCCTCAAGAGAGCTCAAATGAGCCGGATTGGGAATTATGTCCAAGGTGGCCGGATTATCGGTGATGCTGACGATCTGATCGGCCATTTCCGCCGGGCCCCCCAACTGATAGAGCACAATGCCCGCCAGAATGATGGTCCCGAGCATTCCCGTGGTGAACTGGAGCAGATCCGTCACCACGACGCCCCACAGCCCGCTGGCCACCGTATAGATCATCGCCAGAGAGATGCAGACCACCAGCGTTACCGCTGGCTCCCAGCCCAGCAGTACCTGGCTGAATTTGATCATCGCCAGCATCACCCAGCCCATGACCACGCAGTTCTTAAGCACCCCCTGGTACACGGCCGAAAACCCCCGCAGCAGGGCGGCCGGACGCCCGGAATAGCGCAGTTCGATGAATTCCGCGTCCGTAATGATGCGCGCACGCCGCCACATCCGGGCGTAGAAAAACACCAGCATCATGATGCCCGCAGCCTCGTACCACCAGAGCCAGTTGCCGAAAATCCCGTTGGTGCGGACCAGCGACGAGGCAACCAGCGGCGCGTCCGTCGCAAACCAGGTTGCGGCTATAGAGGTGCCCGCCAGCCACCAGGGCAGACTGCGGCCCGCTACGAAGAAATCCTCCGTGCTGGCTCCGGCCTTGCGCGCAAACCACAGGCCCAGAAAGGTGGTCACGGCTCCGTACACCGCGATCACGATCCAATCAATAAGGACAAGCTGCATGGACTGTTCAACCGGCGGCACTCGCCAAAATACTATTCGTGCGCCACTATTGTACGACCCAGATTACCGGCTGCGCGTTGTTGCGCGCGGCTACTATCCGCATCGGTGCCCCAGCGATCCGGTGCAGCGACCGGGTTTCGCCCGGCAAATCGAATCCGGTATCACGGAGGATGGAAGCCTTCCCCCCAGCATCAAACGCAATGATACTGCCGCGTCCTGCATCATATGGGCCACGCGCGTCATTGGCTCCCAGGTGATTGCCAGCGACGAGCAGTTCGTCGCGGCCGTCCCTATCCAGGTCAGCTGACAGCATTGCCATGGCCGGGTACCACTGCACTTCATCCGGCAGATTAACGGCTTCAAATTCGCCCGATCTGTTGAAAAGCAGGACAGACTGCAACCGTTCAACGCTCAGTGTCTGTGCCTCGGCCAGCGTTTCGGTGCCGAACAGCTCGGTAACAGACAGGTCCGCATAAGCGGCATAGCTGGGCAGAACGGGTCCCAGATAGGGCAGCTGGCGCAGCAGTACATCGCGCGTTGCCCAGGAATACCAGCGGCCGTGATCCGGCATCGCTATGATCGGGTCGATGCGCATGTTTGAGTCAAAATCATGCGTGATCAGCCGCAGCGGGGCCTTCAGCACCGAATTCGTACCCCAATTGCCCGCGGCCAGATCAATGTTACCATCGAGGTCCCAGTCGTGCGCCGCAAGGCTCTGCCACAAGCCGGAGGTCCGGGACAATCCCAGAGAGTCCGTAACGTTGTGCAGCTGACCGCCCAGGTTGGCAAACACCGTAACCGGCATCCACTCACCTGCCAGGACCAGATCCGGCGCGGAGCCAAAGCCGAGGTCGGCCCAGACAGCGGCGGTGATCATGCCCAGATTCCAGAGGCTGGGGGCGATCCTGGAGGTTTCGTCGGTGAACCGCCCCCGCCCGTCATTGATCAGCAGGGAACTTGGCGGTGATCCCCCATATCCCTGAGGCTCCGAACGCGTGCCTACAAAGAGGTCTAAGTCGCCGTCCAGATCAACATCTGCGGCAGCAACACAGCAGCCGTTGCGCTCCAGCCCGGGCAGCCGGTCAACGGACACCGAGAATGCACCTCTGCCATTATTGATGTACAGTTGATCCTGTAGCAGGCGGCCTGATGCCTGCCACCCGCCGCGCACAACGTACAGGTCATGGTCGCCATCCCCGTCCGCATCCAGAAAGGTGGCATCCACATCTTCCGCCGCCGCATCCTCCGCAAACAATTGGCCCAGCACGAAGGTGCCGCCTGTCTGCTGGAGATAGAGCGCAGATGGCTGGTCATGGGCACCGCCCAGGAACAGGTCATGCAGCTCATCCCCGTTTACATCCGCAGTGGCCAGCGCTGGGCCCTGCGTGGAGAGTTTATGGGGCAGCAGGGGGAGCACCTCAAAATCCTCATAGACATTCTCCCGGTGAACAAATGCGGGGGCGGAATCCAGATGCAATAGTAGTGTGTTGGCTGCGGCTCCGCGTCGCTCGGAGTGCGCAGATTCGGATTCATAAAATACCGTGCGTGCACCGGCGGCTACATCGCGCTGGATCTGCTGGGTCCCCAGCGGCCATAACACACGGATGGAGTCTGCCGACATGTTGTCTCCCACTCCGAAGGAAAGGACCAGATCACTGGAGGACTGAAATCCCCGCGTCGGATGCAGCTCCTGCATTTGATGAAGGCCGCCCGCCCAGAGGTGGACGGTGGCTCCAATGCCGCGCGTGTTCCTACCGGTGCCGCGCAATTCCACGGTCACAGCGTTGTGCGACGAATTATTGCGGTAAAGCCGGGCCCGAGCATTGATGTTGCTCACCACCAGATCCAGATCACCATCCAGATCCAGGTCACCGTAGGCGGCTCCGTTGGAGATTCCCGCGTAGCTGAGTCCCCAGGCTTCCGACACATCCGTGAACATCAGAGATGCGCCGCCTTGAAAGGCATAGTTGGATACCGTGGCATCCGGCATCCGCGAGGTCACATCCAATTGCTCCTGATGCGTACCGGTGGCGAGGATGCGCTGAGTGTGCGGCTGCGCCACAAACTCAATATAGTCCATATCATTGGGGCGCTGGGGGATGCCGTTAGTCACAAACACGTCTTTCCACCCGTCTCCGTCAAAGTCCGCCGCAAGGGGGGACCAGCTCCAATCCGTGGCGATGAGGCCTGCAAACGCACCTATTTCACTGAACATCGGATAGCTGTCCGTGCCCAGGCCGCGATGCAGCTGCAGGGTATTGCGGGCCACCTGCGGCGCATACCCGTAATCCCGCTTGATCTTGTTGAGAGCGTCCGCATCCGGGCCAGCGGCCGTACGCTGGGTAGCCCGGTCGGCTGGCATCATGTCCAGTGCGACTATGTCGGGCCGCCCGTCATTGCTCAAATCCGCAATGTCCACCCCCATGGTTGACCGGCTCGTATGACCAATCACGCGCTGGAGTGCCTCGGTGAAGCCCCCCTGGCCGCCGTTGAAATAGAGATAGTCGTTCTCATGAAAATCATTGCCGACGTAAATGTCCGGCCATCCGTCTAGGCTGAGGTCGCTGATGGCAAGGCCCAGGCCGTAGCCCAGCAGACTGCTGTAAATATTGGCATCCGCTGTTACGCTCACAAAGTATCCGTCATCCTGCCGGTAGAGTTTATCTCCAACCCGGGCTGCGTCGGTGAGCCGCTGCAGCGCAGGACCGAAAGATCGTTCGGTGTGTACCGCATGATTGAGCAGGTACATATCCAGATCTCCGTCAAGGTCATAGTCAAAAAAGGCTGCCTGAGTGCTGAGTCCGGTGAAGTCCAGCCCGTACCGCTGAGCTGACTCCGCAAAGGTGCCGTTCTGCCGGTTGATGTAGAGCCGGTTACGTCCGCGTTTGATGCCGTAGTCCACCTGACACACATAGATGTCCAGCCATCCGTCGGCGTTTACGTCCGCCATGGTTACGCCGGTGGACCAGGAATCGGCTTCGGCAGCGATGCCGGCGCTGCTTGTGATGTCCTCAAACTGCCAGCCGCCGAGGTTCAGGTATAGCCGGTCGGGGACCTGATTACCCGTGAAAAACAGGTCGGGCAGACTGTCGTTGTTGATATCTCCGATGGCGACTCCGCCACCATCATAAAAATACAGGTAGTCCAGGATGGTAAATCCCGGTTCAGCTACCAGCCTATTGGTAAAGGTAACGCCGGTGGTGCGGGCGGAAAGTGATCTGAACAGGGGTCCCTCGGCAGGATGTTCGCATCCCACCGCAACGAGCCCCATCAGGCCCCAAAGCCATCTACCTGTCATATGCGAACAGGTGCAGTTGGTCATTATTCAACGCGGCCACCACCAGGTTGCGGTTACCGGCAGTAATGGGGAGCAGCTGGCGCACCTGTCCGCGCAGCACAAACCCGGAAGTCTGCCAGGCCACCGTTGTCAGCGCCGGGGCCTGCATCACCGTACCGTAGCTGGCATCATATCGGCCAGCTTCCGGTTTGACTTCGTACAGATTGCCGCCCATAAGAATCAGCGGTTCGCCTGCCGATTCGCGCGTTACGGCTGCCAGCCCGTACATGGGGGCCAATTGAGCTTCAAAGGGGAGTGGCTGCAGCGTAAACCGGCCGGATCCGTCATTGAAGCCCGCCATGCTCCGCAGCTCAGTTGCCCTGAGGTGATGCGCCTGCTCCACGGCCTCTGCCGGAAAAATCTCATGGATTGTTCGGCCGGCATAAGACGCATAGGTAGGGAAAGTCCTAACCAGGTGCGGCAGCTGTCCAACCAGGTCGTGACGCAGGTGCCAGGGAAACAGTTGTCCGTCTACGGTGCGGGCAAAGATCTGCTCAACGCGGCCGTTACGATCAAAGTCGCTGATCCACAGATCTACCGGAGCCTTGAATCGTGAATTTAGCCCGTGATTGCCCGCAATAAAGTCCATATCACCATCGCCATCCAGATCCGCCGGTAGGATACGCTGCCACCAGCCGATGGCCTCTTCCAGCCCCGCCGGGTGGCGGTTCAGCACCCCGGCGTTGTTCTTGAATAAGGTGATAGGCATCCACTCCCCGACGATCATCAGATCCTGCCAGCCATCCTGATCCACATCCACCCACCGGGCATCGGTGAGCAGGCCGAGTTCAGAGAATTCCGGGGCCAGACGGGACGATGCCTCCGTGAATTGCCCGGAGCCATCATTGATCAGGAGGTAAGAATCAGCGGGCAGGCCGTAGGCGAACGGCCGCAGGCGGCTGCCGATAAACAAGTCCACATCTCCATCGTGATCAAAATCCATGGGTCGTACTGCCGCGGTAGGTGCAAAGCCCATTGTCGCAGCTAGGGTCAGGATCTGTTCGGACTTGACCAGGCCATTGGGCGTGTTGATATAGAGGCGGTCCACGAGCGCTGAACTGCTGGCCGGGAATTCGCTGCTGCCGCTGGCCACATACAGATCTTCATCCCCATCTGAGTCCGCATCAAACCAGGCGCAGTCCACATCTTCCGAAACTGCATCGCTATCCAATACGGACTGGGCTGACGCAGCGAACTGTCCCGACATTGTCTGGATATACAGGGCTCCGGCCTGATCTCTTGCGCCCCCCAGATACAGGTCCGCGTGTTTATCCCCGTTGTAGTCACCTGCACATAAGGCCGGACCCTCGGTGGACCGCATATGGAATAGCAACGGCTGCTGGTCAAAGTCATTGAACGGTTGTTCAACATGGTGCCAGGCGAGGCCGAAGTCTGCAGGATCCACGGCGGTAAAGAGGGTGGTGTCGGCCGAAGGGGGCGCAGTCTGCTGAGCCGGTGCCGATTCCGACTCCGATACCATCAGTATCTGCCGGGTAGTCACATTCGTGAGCCGTGTTACGCCTCCGCCCGGCCAGACTACCACGACAGAGTCTACCGCAGGGCCGGCCGAGCCGAGCCCGAAATGCAGCAGCGGATCCACACTTGACTGGAATCCGCGCACCGGATACTGCTCCTGATACCAGAGGCGGCCCTGGTGCCACAGGCTTACCGCAGCCCCTACGGCCTGCGTATTGGGCGGGCGGCCCTGGAGATTAAGCTGGAGCCAGTGGCGATGCGGTGACTGCCTGGAAGCCCGATTCTGATAAATGATCGGCGGCATATTGATGTTGCTGACTATCAGGTCCAGATCGCCATCCCGGTCCATGTCTCCGTAAGCACTGCCATTGGAAAACATCGGTGCGCTGAGTCCCCAATCGGCCGTAACGTCCGCAAATCCACCTCCTTGCCCACGGGCGAACATGTGGTTGGCAATCGGCTCTGACGGAATCATGTCAATCAGGGTTTTCCAGTCCACATAATTCTGATCGGTGAGCGCGTCCATAGTGGCTTCCTGGCGGATTTCCACGAGGTAATCCGCATTGGTCAGGTCGCGGTAGATCCCATTGGCGACAAAGATATCCCGTTGTCCGTCCAAGTCAAAATCCGCAATCAGCGCACCCCAGCTCCAGTCGCTGGCTTCCACCCCCAGCATACGCCCGGATTCGCTGAACGTCGGTCGCGGGTCGGCCTTAACCGTACCGCGTCCGAGGTGCAGGGTATTGCGCGTAAACTGATGGTAATACCCGTCCCGTACGTAGTTCTGGTATCGGGACCAGCTGTCAAAGGAGGACACGGTCTTTAGGCGCTGTTCGCCTGGGGGCAGCATATCGGTAACAAAAATATCCGGCCAGCCATCACTGTTGATATCCGCCATATCGGCCCCCATAGCCGCGGCACTCACGCTGAGGATGCTGGATTCCAGCGACTCACTGAAAGTGCCGTCAGCATTGTTCAGATACAGGTAGTCCCGTTCAAAAAAGTCGTTGGAGATATACAGATCCGGCCATCCATCCCGGTTTACATCACCGGTAGAGGCCCCTAGGCCGAAGCCTATTTCGCTGCTGTAGATGCCTGCATCCAGGGTCACATCGGTGAATCTGGCACCATCATTGCGGTAGAGCCGGTCGCCGCCGGCGAAGTGGGGGATATGGCGCGTATTAACTTCAATATCAAAGCTGCCGATGTTGCGATAGGAGTTGTTGACCAGGTACAGGTCCACATCCCCATCTCTGTCATAGTCCAGGAATGTGGCGTGTGTGGACAGGCCAGCATCATCCAGGCCGAAGTCGGCCGCCATTTCAAGAAAGGTTGAATCCCCTTGGTTGATGTAGAGTTCGTTACGCTTATCATCGCCTTCAACGATCCCGGAATTGCACACGTAGATGTCCAGCCGCCCGTCCCCGTTGATATCCGCCATGGAGACTCCGGTGGACCAGGCCCGGCTGCCCTTGATGCCCGCCTTATCACTGATGTCGGTAAAGGTGAAGTCGCCATTATTCAGGTAGAGCCGATTGGCTGTCTGATTGCCCGTGAAAAAGACATCCGGCCGTCCATCCTGATTGACATCTCCGAGGGCCACACCTCCGCCGTTGTAGAAATTGCGGTATCGGTATACATTGAAGTCGTAGTCGTATCCGAGCGTATTTTCAAAGGTAATCCGTGTATGCTCCGGCGGCATGAGCTCAAACAGCTGCCCTGACGGGCGCGATGAGCATCCGGCCAGGGTAATCAGACTCACGACAGCAGCGATCCTCATGGTTGCCCGATGGTCGGAGGGTTCCGCAGATCGGTGATGTGTACAAACACCTCCTGATCTGACTTGAGTCCTATCCGGATTTCCCGGTTTGCCCGGATACTTACGAACTGCTGTGCGGGCCGGTTGAAGGCATCGGTCAATGTTTGGGCAAGAAATTCTCCGCCGTACCACTGGGTCATCAGCTGCGTTACGTCCAGCAGCAGGCTGTCGGAGGAGAGTCGGGTATTCCAGGGTGCCCAGTGATCATACTGGAACAATATGCGCATGCGCGCCATCCTGCCGGAGGTAAAGTCGGGGTAGAAGAGCATGGTGGCCGGGAAAGGGAGCAGATCGGCGGGCTTGTACTGCACATTCTGGTTGCGCGGCCCCTGCATTACCAGCCCCCGGCGGTTCAGCGCCCAGCTGCTGTCGTAGAAGGCCTGCTGGCTCATTCCGAGCGTGTAATTCAAAAACAGTTCGCGCACCGTATCGGCGCGGGCGAGCTCGGTCCTGCGCATCTGCTCGTACGGTGAAACCGGCTGACATCCCGCCGCGAGGATCAGCAGGGCTGCGGTGCATCTAAGGTTCATGCAGAATGACTCTTAACCGTCCTTTAAGATCCGTGTAACGCATCAGTGGGCCGTGCGGCCATTGCACAATCACTGAATCCGGGTCTCCCGGAAAGCTGAAATGAAGGGTGGGATCCACGCTGGAGAGGTAGCCCCGGACAGGCTGCTGTTCGGTGAACCAGAGCCGACCCGACGACCACACGGCCACCTGTGCACCGATGGCCTGCGTGTTGGGGGCGTGCCCGCGCAGGACGATCTGCAGCCAGTTGCGGCCCGATTGTGCGGCATGGTTGCGATAGACAAAGGCCGGCATGTTAACATTGTTCACCACCAGATCCAGGTCGCCATCGTTGTCAAGATCTCCGTAGGCTGCCCCATTGGAATACCCCGGCAGGTCCAGGCCCCAGGCGGATGCCATGTTCGTTAGGCTCCATGATGGTCCGCCAGCAAACATATAGTTGCGCAGCGGCTCCGACGGGACATTTTCCAATAGTGCAAGGATCGGTTCGTCTTCCCGGCTGAAAATGGCCCGGAGTGAATCCTGATTGGATGCCAACCGGATGAAGTCCTGATCCAACAGATCTTTGTAGATGCCGTTGGGGACGAATATGTCACGATATCCGTCCAGATCAAAGTCCGCAATGAGTGCCCCCCAGCTCCAGTCGGTGGCATCTGTGCCCGTAAGGCGGCTGATATCACTGAACCGTGCGCCGGCGGAATCCCCGGGGTCAGCCCCCAGGTTGACCTGGAGCGTATTGCGGGTAGTCTGGTGGTGATAGCCATCTGCCAGACTTTGCAGGTTCGCGGCCCAGTCGGCGAACGCTATCCTGGACTGGTAGCGTGCGGGGGATTGCGGCAGCATATCGGAAATGAAGATATCTGGATTGCCATCGTGGTTCAGGTCCGCAATATCGCCTCCCATAGAGCTGAGACTGTGTCCCGGTAGTGCCGTGTGGCCGATTTCCCGGAAAGCACCGTTGCGGAGGTTCACATAGAGATAGTCGCGCTCAAAAAAGTCGTTGGACACGTAAAAATCCGTCCAGCCATCCCCGGTGATGTCTGATGCCGATACGCCAAGTCCAAATCCAATCTGGCTGCTGTAGATACGCGATGCTTCCGTCACATCCGTAAATAGCCGGTCGGGCCCATTGTTGCGCAGCAGCCGGTTGCCCCCATCGGGATCGGGAATCATACGCAGACTCGGGGCTGGTTGAAGATCATCCAGTGATCTAAGCGGGTTGCTGAGCAGATATAAGTCCAGATCTCTGTCGCCATCATAGTCAAAGAAGGAGGCATGGATGCTCAAAGCTTCAAACGCCAGTCCGTAGGCCTCTGCACGGTCAATGAAGGTGCCGTCCTTCCGGTTTATGTACAGCGCATTACTGCGTTGCGGTCCGCCGGGCGGTCCGGACTTGCACAGATAAATGTCCAGCCATCCGTCGGCGTTGATGTCCAACAGGCTCACGCCGGTGGTCCAGGCACCGGTGCTTTCCAGGCCCGCTGACTGCGTACGGTCTTCAAACCGCCAGTTGCCCAGATTGACGTACAGCCTGTTGGACACCTGGTTGCCGGTTACGAAGATATCGGCGAGGCCATCATGGGTCAGATCTCCGATCGCCACCCCGCCGCCGTTGTAAAAATTGCGGAACACATAAGTATTGAGCGTTTCGGCGGGTGTCAGCGTGTTGGCAAATGCGATGCCGGTATAATCCGGCGGCATCAGTTCAAAGAGCGGGGTTTCGCGGGCGCAGCTGCCGAGCATAAGGGCGGCGGCCACGGCAATGGATGTATCTCTGATGTGCATACGAATGCGCCCGGCCGGTTCGGGAGCAGTCAAAATACAGGAATGTCGGCACTCGCCGCATGGCACGAGTGCCGGCATCCTGCTGACTGCCGCGTGCCGACACGGTCCACGTCAATTCAGCGCCATCGCGGTAACCCACTCAGCTGAAAATGCTCCGGTAGGTGGTCAGGATAGCACTGAGCCCATGTTATTCACCACGGTGTTGCTATATCCTCCTTAGGCGGCATTGGATCAACCCGGGGTAGGATGGCCGCAAGGAGCCGGAA
>JAPPNA010000082.1 GCA_028873925.1 Bacteroidota bacterium
TTCCAGCTGCGAAAATTCTTCGGAAAACATGAGGGTAAACTCTGGGGAGTGGTCTGTGAAATAGCGAGCTCCCCCAGGCCCCTCACCTATTAACCAACTGAATCTGGGACACCGCCCCATGCCCCCATGCGCTCACGGGCCATCGCTCCGCGTGTGGTCCATCGCGCCACGAGGGGTTATGGAAGGAGAGATGCCCCGGGCGGCTCGCGCCCAACCCAGTCTGCCTGAAATCAGTCATACTGGCCGGAAAAACGCCAGAATCGAGCATTGAAATTCACAGAACATTCAAATATCTGGCAAACTTTCGTTCTGATGCTTAGGAACCGCTTAGGCTTTTGGGCATTGAATTTATACTGTTTATATTGAGCAGCATCGCTGGGCGCACGGTGCGCCCGGTGTTATCCCCAACAAATTTCTAGAAATGATGAACCGCTTTATCTCTCTGGCCTTGATCGGCCTTTTTGTTGTTCTGGTGGGTCCCGCTGTGGCCCAATCTACTGATTCCGGCCTGTGGACCCTGTCGGCTGAACACATGCTATTTGACCGCGTGCAGCTTGATTTGGACGAACCTGACCAGTCCAGTCTGATACTGAGCAAGTGCTCCCAGCAGGTCACAGAGCTCGTTGTTGGATTTGATGGGAGTGGGGTTAGGTCAGGGATTCTGCTGGCGAGCGATGGCTTGGCTGAAAGTGCGCCGATGTGCGTTCTCAGGAAAAAAGCTAAGAGGAAGGAACGCAAGGAGTATCACGAGTGCATCGTAGAACTTTCGCCTACGTGCGAAGAAGGGCATTCTGAGACTTGCGTTGGCGACAATGGCAATACCGTCACAGCATGCGATATAGGCAACCTGTGCAACTAAGGCCCAGTTCAATGGCGAGCCGTTTCCTGCCTGTCCTGCTTATGACGTTCACGGTGCCCACCTCCGCGCAGGTGGGCACCGTGCGCTATGAGCACGATTATCCCTTGGTCCTAAGCCGAATGTTTGCCTTTCAAGCGTACGCGGCGGAACAGGCGGGTAGGGATGCCGAAGAGCCAGCTGACCGCGCAACTGTATTGAGGACACTGGTTTTTGACAGCACCGCCTCGTTGATGTTTCCGACGGATAAACCGCACATTGAGCCCGACGACAGGCTGATTGCTGATGGGGAAGAGGAAATAGACACCACGCATGTCAGCTTTGCGGACGGTTCATACACAGAATCGCGCGTGTTGTGGGGCGATATTTACCTGATCACCGACCATCGGCGTGCAATTCCCTGGCGCTTGGTCGGCGGGGAGCGGCAACTCCTGGGACACCAGGTCTTCAAGGCAGAGGCGGTGGCAGACTCAGGTAGGGTTGAGGCATGGTATACCCCGGCGATTCCCTTGCCCGCGGGTCCGGGGCATTATGGTGGATTGCCGGGTCTTATCCTGATGGTTACCAACAGTGGATCAGGGGAATCATATGTCGTGCAATCCTTGGAACAGGGTTTAATGGATCGTGCAATTGAGCCCCCAGTGCGAGGACGGCCTTTGTCCGATGAGGCCTATCGGAAGAGGAAGGCCGCAGAAATTGAGGAGGACCGACGCTTTTGGGATATGCACCGCCGAACGTTGAAGGTCAATTGAAGATGCGATAGTTGCGGCCTGATGGCCACGCTGAGGGGATTGGCGTGATAGGTTCGGTGGGTCGTAGCGTCGGTGCTGTCCCTTGCACACCCCCAAGACCGGCTGACCGATTTGTTATGACCGGAAACCAAGCCGTTGTCTGTGCGCTGATCGCAGCCGTTGCCGTGGGGTGGGCGATTCCAGGTGCTCAGGCGCAGAGCTATTCCGTGTTCGGCTCAGTTGCGGACTCGGTTGGTAATGCACTGTCTGGAGCATCAGTGGTTGTCTTGGCCCGGGCGGACTCGGCGCTGGTGCAGTTCGGCACCTCCGGGTCAGACGGAGCGTTCAGGGTGAGGCGGTTGGGATCAGGCATGTACGTCCTGAGGGTGTCGTATGTGGGCTTCAAGACTATCCAGCGCGTCCTGGTCATGGACAGTGCAGATGTAGATGTTGGCCTGATTGAACTGCTGCCTCAAGCGACCGTGCTGGAAGAATTGGTCGTAACCGAAGATCGGTTGCCGTATGTGGTGCGGGGTGACACCATTATTTACAACGCGCTGGCCTTCTTTCTGCGCCCCCAGGACATGGTGGAAGACCTGCTGCGTCGCCTTCCCGGCGTTGAAGTGGATCGCAACGGAACGATTATAGCGCAGGGAAAAGTCGTAGAACATGTTCTGGTGGAGGGCAGGGAGTTCTTCAGCAATGACCCCACCATCGCCACCCGCAACCTGCCAGCGGATGCTGTGGATGGGGTTCAGATCTACGATCAGGCATCGGATCGCGAGGAATTGACCGGCATCGCGGATGGGCAGGAGGAAAAAACCATAAACCTGCAGCTTACGCAGGAGGCCAAGCGTGGGGCATTTGGCCAGACTACCGGCGGCTTGGGCGGAGCAGCGTGGGACGATGGGCGCTACTTCGGACGCGCCAGTGCATTCCGCTTCGCGCCGAGAACGCAGTTGGCCTTAATCGGCAACGCGGACAACGTGAATCAGCCGGGGTTCAGCCAGGATCAGCTTCGGAGCTTTCGGGGAGCCGGCAGTCCTATGCGCGCTGAATCGGGATTCGGGAAATCGCTTGGCGGGGGATTCAATGCTAATAGTGACTTGGGAGACCACACAACATGGAATGCGAGCTACCTGGTAACCGATTACTCCAACACGTCCGAGTCGGTCCGGAGCAGGCAGGAGCTGCTGGGCTCCGATTTCGTCGCAGATGGCGATGAAGTCAGCCTGAATGACTCCGAGGATTTGGCGCATTCCGTCGCTGTGAAGGCCGATTCCAAGCTGGGTGAAGGGCACGATTTGAAATTTGAAGGCACACTTTCCCGCGCAATTTCCTCCGCGACGCTGTCCCGCACGGAAAATACCCTCACCCTTGCCGGAGCGCAACTGAACATCGCACAGACCACGAGCAGCCGTGACGCGGGGAATCTGACCGGCAGCAGTCGGCTGACTTGGCGTAAGCGGGTGTCTGAGCGGGGTCATAGCATGATCGTCACCAGTACAGTGGCGGGTCGGACTGCAGACACCGAAACGCAGCTTAGCACCCATTTGCAGTCCTTTCGCGGGATGGGGCCTTTAACGCAGGAGGCGCTGCTGCAGCAACAGGATCTGGCGAGCCATAGCTTCAACCACACGCACCGCCTGGAATTTGTGCTTCCGATACGAGGAAGTCGGGTATTGACCTGGTTTATGCAGCTTGATGCCACCCAACGGCACCAGGATAAGGATTACTTTGATGTGCTTGATGGCCACCGCATGCTCAACGGCCCCCTGAGCGGGCGGTACCGGCAGCAGTACAGGTACTGGCGTTCCGGCACGGATTTTACCGTGGAGTCGTCGGACCGTACATGGTGGATGTGGACCACCCTACAGGTGCAGCATTCAAACCGCCAAGGTAGCCTTCCAGGCAACAACCGGCAGGTGCGCAGCCGATTCACGCATCTTTTGGTGCGGTGGTTGGCCCAGCGTGATGTGGGCGATGCCGGCACCCTCAAGGCGCAATACTATACGCGTACGATCGATCCCACGCTGCGTCAACTTCAGCCCTTCACGGACAACAGCAATCCGCTGCGCCTGTATGTCGGCAATCCGGCGCTAACCCCTGAATACCGCCATGATCTGGGAATGGGATATGCAAGGATCGGGGATTATTCAGATTTTTCGCTGCGAATTGACCTGAATGTGGCCAGTTCACGCAACAGTATAGTGTATGAGCGTCAATTGGATGCCCGGTTGCGCCAGATACGTCGACCCATCAATACCGGATCCGCCCGGTCGGCGGGTGGCGGCGTGAGCGTGGGCAGGCCCATACGCTCTGTCGGGCTGGACTTTGACTACGATATTGACTGGGCCGACAGGATAGAATTCGTCAATAAGGAAGAGAGCAGGCTGACCGCGCTGCGACACCGCTTCACGATTAGGGTTGACTATTTGAGCGCTGGTAAGGTCGGAGTTTTCGCCAGAGGCGGTATGGCGCAAAATCGCATTGAGTATTCGCTCAACAGCGAATTGGACCAGGGGTACTTATCCGGCATCGGGCATCTGGAAGCCTACTGGCATCCGTCTGAAGCGTGGTCATTTGAGTCGATGCTGGAATATGAGGCGTTTGACCGGGATTGGGCCGGTTCCCGGCAGCAGATTCTGCTGCTGGATTTGTCGTTTTCGCGAATCATTGCCAGCGGACGCGGTACGGTTGAAGTTGAATTGCACGATGTGCTGGATCACGGCCGGGAAGTCTCTGTCGTCAGCGCCGCCACCTACGTAGAGGAAAGGCACCAGGAGTCTCTGGGCTGGTATGTCATGCTCAAGCTGACCTACAAGCCCCGGCTGATGTAAGGGCCATACTCCAGACGGCCCAGAGACAGCCGGGCTGGAGGGGCGGGCAGTTCTGCATAATCGTGCGCGCGATTATGCCGCGTACCCGGACTACTTCTGCTCTCGTAGCGCTGATCCTCCAAGGAGGCCCAACCCGTGATAGCGGGTGCAGGTCAGGCAAAATCGCTCCCCTCTCCTATGGCTGCTGATTCAGCCACCGGCAGGGTGCCGCAATGGAGCAATCAACTCGTCAGGAATCGGTATTTTCTGCTCAGGGCCGGGTTGCCGGTCTGACGCTACTGTAAACGATGTGGGTGCCAATTATGCTGACACGGCGGGATTTTCTGGCAGGAGCGGCGGGTCTGACTGCGGCGGCCAGCCTGGTCAAATCAAATCGGACTGTTCAGGATGTGATCGACATGATCATTGCGGAAGTGCCGGGCGCACCCTGGGAGCCTACCGTGGATACGGTTAAGTCAGGGGATCCCTCGCAGCCGGTCACCGGGGTGATCACGACGTTCCTGGCCACGCAGGCCATTGTGAACCTAGCCGCGCAGCACCGGATAAATCTGGTCATTTCGCATGAGCCGACGTACTACAACCACTTGGATGAAACCGATTGGCTGGCCGATGATCCGGTCTATCGTACTAAGCGGCAGGTACTGGAGGATCACAATATTGTGGTGTGGCGGTTTCATGACTACTGGCATGCCCACCGGCCGGACGGTATCAATGCCGGTGTACTGAAGAAACTGGGTTGGGAGTCCTATGCCGATCCGGCCCGGCCCCGGATCTGTACGATTCCGTCAACATCCTTGACCAATCTGGCCCTGTTCGCAAAGCGCAGATTCGGCGCTGAACGTGTACGGGTTGTAGGTCAGCCGGATATGCCATGTACGCAGGTGGGGCTGGCCGTAGGAGCGGTCGGCGGCCAAAGACAGATCGAAATGCTCAGGGAGGTGGATGTGATTATAGTCGGCGAAGTGCGGGAGTGGGAAACCACCGAGTATATTCGTGACGCTCAGGTGCAGTCCGCCCGCCCGATCGGACTGATTGCGGTCGGTCATGCGCTGAGCGAAGAACCGGGCATGGCGTGGCTGGCGGAGTGGCTGGAGCCCAGGCTGCCCGATATAAGAGTGGTCCATGTGGCCGCCGAAGACCCCTTCTTTTTCGTTTGACACTGCCATGCGCTACGCTAGTCTGCTGATTGTTGCCCTGATTCTCCCCTCGTGCGTTTCGGAACATTCGCTTGGAATCTTTGAAGGCACCGCCAATGTCGGGGAGCCCGCGTTGGGTGGAGAGGCATCGTACGACGCGCGGACACGCACTTACACCGTGACCGGAAGCGGGGAAGATATTTACGGAACGCGGGATGAATTCTACTATGTCTGGAGCCGCGTGGAGGGAGATCTTTCCCTAGTGGCCGAATTGGAGTTTGCTGAATCGGACGGGCATGATTATCGCAAGGCCGGATGGATGATCCGCAGCAGCCTGGAAGACGATGCGCCCTACGTGGATGCCCTGGTGCATGGCGATGGCTTGATCGCACTCCAGTACAGGACCAAGCCGGGCGGTGAAACGCATGAGGTGCTGTCAGTCGCCCGTGCTCCCGCGACAATCCGACTGGAACGCACCGGTGATCTGTTCACGCTGTATGTGCAGAAGTTGGATGAACGCACGCGGGTTGTCGCAAATGTAACGGTTCCGCTGCCGGACAGCACCTATGCCGGTCTGGTGATGTGTGCCCATAACGCTTCCGTGCAGGAAACAGCGTATTTCAGGAAGGTGGAGCTGAGTGAATTGGGCCTTTTTGACGAGCGGGTGACCGAAAGTACCTTGGAAATTATTGACAGTCAGACCGGTGACCGCCAGATTGTTCGCCAAGCGGTTGAACATTTTGAGGCACCCAACTGGTCGCCGGATTCATTGGAGCTGGTGTACAACAGCGGTGGCCTGCTGTACAGAATACCCGTCGGTGGGGGTGCGCCGGAGGTCATTGACACCGGGTTTGCCAATCGATGCATTAACGATCATGGCTTCATGCCGGACGGGAGCGAGCTCATCATCAGTCACAGCCCGGAAGGTGGCTCATCCATGATTTATGTCGTCCCTTCGGAAGGGAGCGTGCCGCGACAGGTGACCCCGCTGGGGCCCTCGTACTGGCATGGGGTTTCTCCAGATGGGGATACGCTCGTGTACTGTGCGCGCCGCAACGGTGAATACGATGTATATGCCATCCCTACTGCCGGCGGAATTGAGGTGCGGCTGACGACGGCACCGGGGCTGGACGACGGGCCGGAGTATTCACCGGATGGCGAAACTATTTACTTCAACTCAGGTCGGACCGGTCAGATGAAGATATGGCGTATGGATGTCGATGGGGGCAATCAGATGCAGGTGAACCCGGACGATGAATACGGTGACTGGTTTCCGCATCCCTCGCCGGACGGACAATGGATTGTCTTTCTGTCATACGACCGCAGCGTAGTGGGGCATCCGCCCAATAATAACGTATGGCTCAGGATTATGCCGACCGATGGTAGCGAGCCTCCTCGGGTGATTGCCACGCTCTTCGGCGGGCAGGGGACGATCAATGTGCCTTCCTGGTCTCCGGACAGCCGGCACTTCGCCTTCGTCAGCTACCGACTGGTGGGCGGCGAATAGTCCGGATTGGGGGTCGGCATTTGCGCTTGCAGGCCTGCCCGCCAGTTGTGCAGCATCGTGCGCAGCGAGTCGGTCAATTGCGGATGATCACTGCTGATGTCGGTGGTTTCCGCGGGATCGCGGGCCAGGTCGTACAGTTCTGCGCGGCCGTCCTCAAACCACTCAACAAGTTTGTAGCGCGGGGTACGCACCGCGCCTGAAGGTCGATTGCCGGAGCCATGATAGTGGGGGAAGTGCCAGAAGAGCGGCCGTTCCACAGGGATATCCCCCAGCAGGTTTACGCCATCCAGGGAGTCGGGCAGCGGGATGTCAGCCAGACTCAACAGCGTAGGCATCAGGTCATCGGTGGTGCCGAGGGTGGAGTCGGTACGGACGCTGCCGGTGCGGATAATCAGCGGAATGCGGATGCCGCCCTCGTAGAGCCATCCCTTCCCCGCCCGTAACGGGCGGTTGGAAGTCGGAGCCCAGGTGCGGCGGTTACTGAGAGTGCTCAGTCCGCCGTTGTCCGAAGTAAACATCAGGGTCGTATGCTCGCTCAGGTTGCGTTCGCGGAACGCAGCCATCAGGCGCCCGATGTTTTCGTCCACACTGGCAATCATGCCTGCGTAATCGGCATGATCCTGTGCGTTGCGTGTCATGGCATCGTTGGCCTCCGGCGTAAAGTGGGTGTCTGCGATCGATGCGGATTCAAAGGCCTTGGCCAATGCAGGCTTAGCCTCCAAGGGGGTATGAACGTTGTAGTAGGAAAGCACCAGCAGGAACGGCTGGTCCTGATTGCGCTCAATAAAGTTAATGGCCAGATCAGTGAGGCGATCTGTCAGGTAAGTGCTGTCGGGATCGTCTTCCAGGTCGGGCACATTGGAAATCTCAAATCGCGGATTCTCATACGGGGCAAAGTAGGAGCCGGGTTGTCCCGCGTCATTGGAGGCCCGGACGTAATCAAATCCCTGGTCTCCGGCCCGGAATCCCTCCGCCCCCAGGTGCCACTTGCCGAGATACCCGGTACGGTACCCGGCGGCTTTGAAGGCATCCCCCAAGGTGGTTTCGTGCAGCGGCAGCTGCCGCTGATAGTGCGCCTGGCGAAGCAGCGCATTCTGCGATCCGCCGATCCAGTTGGTGATCTGCAGTCGTGCGGGATGCCGCCCGGTCATGAGGCTGGCTCGGGTCGGTGAGCACACCGGACTGGCGGCATAAAACCGGGTAAAGCGGATCCCCTCAGCGGCCAGTTGGTCAATATTGGGTGTCCGGTAGAATTCGCTGCCATAGACACTCGTATCAATCCATCCGAGATCATCCACAATAATGAGCACCACATTCGGCGGTGCGGCAGGGGTGCAGGCCCCCAGCAGCATCAGCGGAGCCAGCCAGTATAACAATCGGTACATGGGTCTTCTCAGAAGGCTATTTCAACAGGCGACGGATCGGGGCCCTCAGCTACCCGGAGCTGGGAAAGATGCTGATGGTTTGCGCCCTGATCGCCGATATGGGCACTGTAGGTGTGTGTAGCTTCAAACACCTTTGCCCGATAGCGCTGCCCGTGGATACGCACCGTATAGAGCGTATCCTGTGATGTTTCGTCAATGATGGTTATGACCGGCTCGGCAAGGCCGGTGATGTGGAATGGCGGCAGGTAGCCCGCAGCGGCCCGGGCGTAATTGTCTTCCTGGTGGATCGTGACTGGCCATCCCGGGTACTGGAAGGCCTCGTCTGACTCCGGATCCACCCAGCGCGGCCAGGCTTCCGCGGTTATCGTGCGCGATGAACGATTGAATCGAATGATACCGTACCCCGGTACCCGGTCGTAGAGTTCGGTCGGTGTCCTGCCGCTCACCACGGGATTAGCCACCGCTCTCACGGTCATGTGATTGCCGAAGCCATCGAGATGATTGCCGGTATAGGCTGGTGCTCCCGGTTCCCGATCGCCACCGGGCTCCGGCGGAAACCAGCGCCGCGGCCACAGATTCGCAATGGCGGGGGAGACAAATGCACTGGGTCCATCCCGGAAGGCATCAATACCGTAGTGGACAAAGCTGCCGAGGTGCTGATCGCCGGCCACATGGAAGGCGAAGCCCTTTCGGATGGTGCGCAGGGCCCGATTGCGGCCGCTCTGGGGCCACCCGTTGGAGTCCATATCCGTTCCCACATGGTCAGTGCTGATGTACTCGCCTGGCTCAGGGTATCGCATGCCCGGTACCACGCTGTCATCGTCAGCCCCTTCCGGCAGGGTGGCCAGGTTGCTGAAGAGGGTCTGTGAAAGCATGACTTTCAACCAGGGGTTATCATGGCCTTGATAATCATGGGCCCATGAATTGAGGAACGAAAGCTGCCGATCCCCCAACAGGACCGCCTCGGTTACCGTGGTGGGGTCGTAATCGGGATTCTTCGGCCAGCCGTTGAACACTTCAGCTTCCGGCAGCACCAGGCGGGGTGCGGACTTCCACATGCGGTCGGCTACCACGGCAAAGCTGATGCCACCGTAATTGAGCCGCGTGTAGTAGACGGAGATATCCTGCTCAATGGGTGTCGGATCATACGGGTCCGGCAGGTGGGATACCTGGGTGCGGTGAACCGCATTGACGAACCGGGCATCCATGATGTAGCCGCCGTTGTCTGACCGCGGCCGGGCCAGCCCGTCTGCTTTCTTGCCCCCATGCCCCCAGATATTGCCGTGATACACATCATGATCGTCCGGGATGGTTACGGTCGGTCGATCCCTCATCAGATCCCGGAACGCCCACAAGAACCGGTACCAGTGGTAGTGATAATCCAGCACCGCCAGGTCCACCGGCTCCCGGATAATCCCGGCCAGCCCTCCTTCGTAGATTTGATCACCGGCGAAAAACAGCATGTCCGGATCGTGCTGGGCGACCGCCCGCGTGAGTTCGTTGTGCGGATACCATATGGTGCTGTGATTCCAGTGCAGATTACGTCCCCGGGAAATGTTCTGGCAATTCAGTGAGGCCAGCACAAATTCGTCGTCCTCAATACGCGGATGGCGGATAGTGCCTTCGTAGGTATGGGTCTCGATGCCATCGGCATCCATGAGGTCGTAGGTCAGCCGGTACGGCACATCTGCAGCTGCGGCAAATCCGTCGACGCGGAGCAGGCTGGTATAGCTGTCCGCCTCAATCGGCCCAGAGGCTGCGTGCTGCCACTGGCCATCCCGGAAAAGCTCAAGATTCACGTTCTGCGCATCCTGCGCTCCGATCGGCGGCATTTGCGCGGTCATCTTGAGGGTACCTTTACTGAGGGTATACTGGGAGGCCAGGACGGGTCCGAATGCCCGCTCGAGGTGCTGCCGAACTTTGGAGCCATCTATAGTCCAATCCTCAAACCAGTAGCCGGGGCCTTCCATGGCTGCGCTGTTATGGGAAACCAGAGCCACATTGCCCGCAAAGTGGATTGCCGGGAGGTCCGTATAAGTGGCGGTCGCCAGCACTTCGGACGATGCCGGGTCGGTGGCGGTAACCTGCAGCTGGTAGCCGTTTGCGGCCGGGGCCGCGGCCACATGCAATTCCACCGCAGCTCCGGCCTCTACGGCTCCCGATCGGGAGGCTGCACTGATGAGGGGCCAGGCGGAAAGCGGAATATCAGCCCGCGGACCTTTGGGGGCATCCGGACTGGTGTTGTCCCGCACTATGATTGCGCCGGTGCCGTCCATCCCGACAATAATGCCGCCATCGTCGGCAGGCCAGTGGTGGACCAGACTGCTGATGCGCCAGTCCACATGCGATCCGCCCGCACCAATCACAAATCCCGACCAGGTATTCTGGTGGGCGGAATCAGCAGGTGCTATCGGACCGGTACGGACCGACATGACCAGATTACCTTCGTCCTCGTGCAGCGCTCGGGTAAGCAGGTGCAATGTGCGCATGGGTTTAGCACTGCGCCCTTCCACGCACTCAATACGCCCATTCTCAAGTCTCCAGTCCATGAGGCGGTTCGCATAATAGCCGGGTCCGATCCACACCCGGGTGGGCGCTAAGGACGGATTGCCGCCCGCGAAGAACTGGCAGCTGGCCAGAGGAATCATTAGGGCAAGCAATAGGCGATGCATTTTCGGTGACCGGTTTGGACAGGCGCGCTCGATCATCTAATCTACGGTGGCGCGCGACAACTTCGGCGCGGGTGGGCGGTGTCCCAGATTCAGTTGGTTAAGGTGAGGGGCCTGGGGAGGCACCA
>JAPPNA010000070.1 GCA_028873925.1 Bacteroidota bacterium
CTTCCTGTTTCCCCTCGGGTGCGCCCCTTCGCTCCACCCACTCCGCCACATGGCCACCCATGCTTTGTTCGCAGGCTTCATCACTACTATGAGCGCATCTGACTTCTCTCTGCCGTGCATCCGTTGATCGGCTATGCCTACGCGTTGGCGGCCCCGCCCGTGGCGATGGGCAGCAGAGAGACCTCCCAGGTCCCGACGAAATACGTACACACGTCCATGGGGTCTCGGACACCGCGGGCCTGTTCGCTCTCTCATCATAACGAACATGTTGCCTTCGACCATCCTGAAAGTCTCGGCGACCCGAATAACGACGTTTTCGGTGCTCAACGTCCTTAGCCATGTGCACCCCTGCCGACGCTTCATATCTGCCCTCGCGAACAGCCACGCACGGCTCGGGGAAAATGCGCCTGATTAGGGCTTTCATTTGCAGGATTTCCACCTGCTATATTCCGCCAGTTAGCCTGGCGCACCCGATCAGTTGCCTCGTATCATCCGCCTCACTGCATGACAGTCAGGCCGCCATACCCCTGATGACGATGACCGCGCGTCGCGTCTGGAATCTGTATGATCTGATGGACAGCGCGTACGATGCGAAGGAGATTCATGCGCACAGCCAGGGCCTGGGTCATGTACCGATCATTGATGCCAATCCGAGACGGTGCGGTAAAGCGCAGCGCAATACAAGCTTCACTCCGCCCGAGCGCATGCGTTACCGCGAGCGTTCCAGCGTTGAGCGAGCGTTTGGACGGCTCAAGGATGAATATGGTCGGCGGCGCGTGCGCGGCCACAAGAAGGTGATGTTCGGCCACTGCGGATCAAATGCTGTGCTTGGTGACTTGCAACAAGTCCCACGGAGCAGGTTAACGCCTCCAGAAACAAGGGGAGCTTGAGACAGGTGCGCGTGAAGCACCGGGATTTGGACCGAAATTCCCCGAAACGAACCTTCCTTATTGTAATAAATACCGCCCTTCCGGAAAATAAGGGCGAAAAAGCACCGGATCATCACGAAATTCCGGCCGAGGAGATCGTTGCTACGGCCGCCTTGCACCGATCACGATATTTTCGCAAGAGGCTCGGCTGAATTTCGGTGCCGGACCTGACATTCTTGCCCACCAATCCCGCACATTGATACGCGCTGGTCCGTACAAACTCGGATTGCGCCTCAGCTGAAGCGAGCGGAGTTACAGGTCGGGCAACGCCTTCCAGTGAAACTGTTCAAAGTTCGTGTGCCATGAGCAGGAGGTGATATGATGTGAGATATTACTGACTGTGTAACTGCACACGGGATGGGGGCAGGCCCCATAAGCGCTAAGTTGATTATTTGGAGTCCCTGTCGTAGGTTGCACTAAGTGCCTCCCAATCAGCGGTGAGCTGTCCGTGCGAGCGGTACAGTTGTATCGCGGTCCTCGGGTTATCCGGCCCGGATCATTGGTGGGTGCAGCACTGTAATTTTGCGCAAGGAACCCTGAGAGAAACCGTTACGAGTGCGCCCGAGGGCGAAGAATGGCGTGTGCTGCTTTCCTTTTTGCCATCGAACTGGCGGGAATTGGCAGTTTCGTCCGGTGCCTTGCGCGGGCTGCGCAAAGATAAATCCCCGGAGAGCCTGTTACGGACGTTATTGATTCACTTGGGGTGTGGGCATTCGCTGCGTGAGACGGTGGCGCGTGCTCGTCTGGCCCAGGTTTCCGATCTGTCCGATGTGGCCCTTATGAAGCGGCTCCGAAAGTCAAAGGATTGGCTGTATGCGATGTGCATGGCGCTGTTTGAGGAGCACGGCGTTGCCGTGTCTACGGAAAGCCAGGTACAGACACGCGCTTTTGATGCTACAATAGTCCGCGAACCCGGCAAAACCGGTTCCCAGTGGAGGCTGCACTACAGTGTTACGCTTCCTGCCCTCGGCTGCGATTTTTTCAGATTGACCGGTACGAAAGGCCCGGGAACGGGGGAATCGTTCAAGCAGTTTCCCGTTCAGTCGGGGGATCTAATCCTGGCGGACCGAGGCTATGCCACCGGCCCGGGTTTGCACTACCTGGCACAGGCAGACGCACGCGTTATTGTACGGGTAAACACAGGGGTGCTCCGCTTTCTGACCCCCGAAGGAGAGCCATTTGATTTGTTAAACGCCGTGGAAACAATACAGCAGGCCGGTAAAGTCGGGACCTGGAATGTTGCGGTTCAGGCCGAGGCCCCATTGAACGGCCGCCTTTGCGCACTGCGGAAAACACCGGAAGCAATTCAGGAAGCCCACGAGCAGATTCGCAGGACCGCCGCACGCAAGGGAAATACGCCCCGGGACTGTACTTGGCGGTTCGCGTGCTACGTTCTGCTGTTCACCACTTTTCCAGAGCAGGAATTCCCCGCGTCCAAGGTCTTGGAGTGGTATCGGCTGCGGTGGCAGGTTGAGCTGGTATTCAAGCGTTTCAAGTCATTAGCCCAGTTGGGGCATTTGCCCAAATTCCATAAGGAGAGTGTTATAGCATGGCTGTACGGCAAATTACTGGTTGCCCTGCTGACCGAAAAAATCGTCCGTCACGCGCGGACCATTTCCCCCTGGGGGTACGACATTGAGTTGCAGTACATGGCGTGACTTCCAGTTCGCCCTAAATCAGGTCATTCGCGCAATCGAGCCCGCCTGCACACTGCGCGAAATGATCAAGCACTAAACAGTGATCTCAGCTGTCCTGGCTGACTCCAACCACCACAGAAAGGGCCAAATAGAAGCATATTTCTCGGGTTTCCCGACAAGTTAGCGCTTATGGGGTACGATCCCGTCAGGTGTGGGCTACGGAGCTAAACGTGAGTGAACCGTTGTTGACGAGTCGTTAGGCTCTTAGGTGTGGTCAAAACCGGTGTAAGCGTAAGTACGCTGGGACAAGGTCAGCGGGAACTTGGTTACAGGCTGATCGGCCGCCGGCATACAGGCGGCAGGAACGTAGTCTTGGCTCCAGCGCGGAATGTGGGAAGGTGTCGGAGAGGTGTTAAGGGAGCGTAGCAAGTGGGGAAGACCCACAAGTTACTGAGTACCAATACTCTCCACGTTGGCGGATCGGCTCGTAGTAGTGTTGAAGCGTCTGTAATCCCATTTTATTCACCTCGGCATCGCCCTGACCTTCCGAGGCGGCATTGGATCACCCCGGGTTAGGATGGCCGCAACGAGTCGGAAAATTGGTCCATTTGCGGCTGCAAGGGAGGGGAATTGTGGTGTTTTGCAGCCGGAATCGACTGGATTTCGGTGCCGGATGTAGCGTATTTGCGCACCAATCCCGCGCGTGGGTACGCGGTCGTTCGCACAAACTCGGATTGCGCCTCAGCTGAGGCGAGAAAAGTTACAGGTCGGGCAACGTCTGCCAGTGAAACCGTTCAAAGTTGGTCCAAAAGCGTTCCCATGCCGCTACCGCCGTATGGGCGATATAGAAGGTAACATAGCGGCCATGACGTACCAGCAAGGCACCGACTTTGAGCACTTCCAGCCTGAATGTACGAATCTGCAACTCCTTGTCATCCTCCTCAACAGCCCTGCTGCCTGCGCTGTCCGTCGCGAGCGTCGATTCGTAACGTTCCGGTCGCCGCTACGGACCAGTGGTTACGAACCAAAAGGCTGATGAATTGCGACTTTTGGCCTGTCCGGCGGAAAATTGGCCTGTTCCAGGCGTGCTGGCCATTAGATCAGGGCCGCTGTTGAGCTGCCGGTGACCCGAAGGGTGGCATGATGGAATCAATTTGGCCAAGACTTCACTATATTCTGCTTATCTCATGCGGCTCAGCCACATGGAATGGCGAGGAAGTAACTGAAAACAGCCCTGTCAGGGCCTGCCCCGCTCAATAGGGGATTGCGATCTGCGAGCTAACAGTGTATGAAACGGACTTGAGGACACTGTCAGGGCCTGCCCCGCTCAATAGGGGATTGCGATGCCGCTATTATGTTCTCAGTCTCTTTTAAATCCCTCTTCTGTCAGGGCCTGCCCCGCTCAATAGGGGATTGCGACTCCCAGAAGCGAACCTCCAGCCTGGTGGCCTTCCGTAGCTCTGTTAGGGCCTGCCCCGCTCAATAGGGGATTGCGACAGCTGCCCACAACGCCCAACTCCTGCAAGAATTCCAAGCTGTCAGCCCGGATTATTCATGACGATTCGGAATCTCCCGGAATCTGCGCCAAGGATTGAAGCTCCTTCCTGACTTGGCGGAGCGTATTGGTGGGGGGGGGGGACGAGGGGAAGGGCTCAGACCTTGGTACGGCCACCGAATGCGCTTGGGACAAGTCGTTCGCGACACGATCCGCAGGGTTGATCGTGTCCATTGGGATGACGCGTGCTAGCAGGGCGGATCAAATTTGGCCTATTTCTTGTATTGTAGGGGATAGACAAACAGTTCGCGGGCATCAGGTGACCTTATGCTGGAGGCTTCAGTCGTATTGAGGGAAAATGTGGTGCAGGTTGAGCCCCGGTTTGAGGCACAGCTCAACGAGCTTCTCGGTACCTGCCGGCAGAATCTGCCGTTTGCGGACGAGGACATGATCCGTCGGGCATTCAATCTCAGCTACTGGGCACATCGCAACGATCGGCGCGCCTCGGGTGAATGGTACATCACGCATCCGCTGGCCGTCGCCATGATAATGGCCAGAGAAATCCGGCTGGATGACATCAGTGTCGGCGCGGCCCTGCTGCATGATGTGGTTGAGGATACCGAGCTCAGTCTGGAAATCATCCGTGCGGAGTTCGGCGATACCATGGCGATGCTTATTGACGGGCTGACCAAGATTCGTGGGGTCTATTCCAATAGGCAGCTCGGGCAGGCCGAGAATGTGCGCAAGCTCATTCTGTCCATGGCTCGTGACATCCGGGTGATTCTGGTGAAGTTTGCCGACCGGCTGCACAACATGCAGACGATCAATCCGCTGCCTCGCACCAAGCAGCTGCGGGTGGCGAGCGAAACGCGCAACCTGTTCGCCCCGCTGGCGCACCGGTTCGGTCTGCAGAAGGTCAAAAACGAGCTTGAGGATTTATCGCTCGAAATCCTGGAGCCCGAGGCCTATTACGAAATCGTCCAGGGTCTGAAGGCGAGCAGGCAGGAGCGCGACAATTACGTGAAGGGATTCATCGGCCCGCTCAAGGTCCGGCTGAAGGAGGAGGGGTTTGATTTTGACATCTATGGGAGATCGAAGAACATCCATTCGATCTTCCAAAAGATGAAGAAACAGAACAAGCCGCTGGAAGAGATCTACGATGTCTTTGCCATCCGGATCGTGCTGCAGTCCGAAGGGCGCAAGGGGAAGGAGGATTGCTGGCGGGTCTATTCGATCATTACCGACCTGTACAGACCGCTGCCGGAACGCTTCCGGGATTTTATATCCATGGCCAAGTCCAACGGCTATCAGAGCCTGCATACGACGGTTCTGGGCCGGGATGGACGGCGCATTGAGGTGCAGATTCGGACGCAGGAAATGCATGAGATCGCCGAGCGGGGCGTGGCGGCCCACTGGAAATACAAGGAGGGGATCGAAACGGCCGATGCCCATATGGATCAGTTCCTGACCTGGGTGCACGATCTGATGGAGAACCCGGATGCGGAAGAGGCCACCGAATTTGTGCAGGAGTTCACACTGGATCTCTATTCCGACGAGATCTACGTGTTTACGCCCAAGGGAGATTTGAAGACCCTACCCCAGAATGCGACCCCGGTGGACTTTGCTTTCAAGGTGCACACCGATGTCGGCTATCAGTGTATCGGGGCCAAGGTGAACGGGAAGATGGTGCCGCTGTCCTACAAGCTCAAGAGTGGCGACCAGGTTCAGATCATCACATCAAAGAAGAAGACACCTAATCCTGACTGGGTCAAGTTCGTGGTCACGCACAAGGCAAAGAGCAGGATTCGGCACTGGATTAACGAGGAGCGGCGCACGGCGATCCGGTACGGCCGGAATCTCTGGCGCAAAAAGGCCAAGCGGGCCCGGATTGTCCTGAGTGACGAAGAGCTGGCGCGGATGTCAGCGCGGTTCAAATATTCGTCCCCCAACCAGATGTTCTACGAAATCGCCTCGGGTCTTTTTGATCTCAATGAGCTGGTTCAAATGATCCGTTCCGGGTCTGAGGAGAAGATCGATGACGGAGAGTCGGCCACTGAGTTTGATGACTTTAGGGAAACCGCCCAGCAGTCGGGTCAGGAGGCCCTTTTGATTGACGGAGAGTTCATTGATGGCATGGCCCTGTCTTATGCCACCTGCTGCAACCCGATTCCGGGGGATGCGATATTCGGGCTGATCAGCAAATTAGGGGCCATCCGTATCCACCGCACGGTGTGTCGCAATGCGCCTGACCTGTTGGTTAACCATGCCGAGCGCATACAGCGCTGTGACTGGAGCCGGCAGAAGAATGTGGAATTCATGGTGGGGCTCCGTCTGGTCGGGGAAGACCGCGTGGGGATCGTCCATGACATTACAACGGTGATTTCGCGTAACCTGAAGGTCAATATCCGCTCCATCACCGTGGGCACCAATGATGGCCTTTTTGAAGGGACCATAGTTCTGTACGTGAGCGACCTCCAGCACCTGCGCCGACTCATGAAGCGGCTGCGCAGGGTTGAGAGCATTCGCGGCGTGTACAGATTTGAAAGCGATGCAGTCGGAGCCAAGTGATATTCCTGCGAAAGACTCAGGCAGGTGAAACGGATCGTTGCAGTTGATTACGGGACCCGCCGTACGGGCGTGGCGTTGGCGGATCCGCTGGGCCTTTTTGCGCAGCCGTTTGGGACCTGGTCGCCAGGTGTGGCAGCTGACCGCCTGGCAGAGCTACACCGGCGAGAGGGCATCGCCGTGATTGTGATTGGCTGGCCGCTGATGGAGGATGGGACCGAAGGTGCGGCTACCGAGCGCGTTGAGGCATATATCCGCCATCTCACCAGGAGGCTGCGCGGCACCACAATTGTACGTTGGGATGAACGGTACACGACCGAAGAAGCCAGAGACCGCCTGCGCGGATGCCTGCGCCGCGGACAGAAGAAACGGGTGGATATGCTGGCGGCCGGCCTCATTCTGCAGGAGTACCTTGAGGCATCCGAAACCGAAACGCCGAGGCATCGTAAAGATGCGGAGCAATAACTGATAGCAGATGCGAAGTAAAGGTGGAATGGCCATCGCAGTCCTGGTACTGCTGGTTGGATTTGCGGGATGTGCAGGATGCGGCACCTATAACAGCCTCGTCTCCGATGAGGAACGGGTCGATGAGTCTTGGGCAAATGTGGAAACCGCCTATCAGCGCCGGGCCGACCTGATACCCAATCTGGTCCGTACGGTACAGGCGGCGGGAGACTTTGAACAGGAAACGCTCCAGGCGGTGACGGAGGCCCGTGCCCGGGCCACATCCGTAAATGTATCGGCGGATGATTTGTCGGATCCGGCTGCACTGGAACGATTCCGGGCGGCGCAGGGCCAGCTTTCGGGTGCGTTGGGGCGTCTGCTGGTGGTCAGCGAGAATTATCCGCAATTGCGGGCGACGGAGGCTTTCCGGGATCTGCAGGCCCAGTTGGAAGGGACGGAGAACCGCATAAATGTGGCGCGGACCCGTTATAACGAGGCCGTGCGCGGTTACAATACGGCGATACGGAGTTTTCCGGCGGTCATGTTTGCAGGCATGTTCGGACACAGCCGCCGGACCCCGTTTGAGGCGGAGGCCGGTGCTGAGCAGGCCCCAACCGTTGATTTTGGCAGTTAGGTGCATGGGGTTGCGTGGTCTAGTCTGGACGGGTGTTTTCTGGTGTGTGACCGTGCCGGCCTTCGCGCAGCCGCTTGTGGTTGATGGCGCGGAGTTCTTAACTGTTCAGGAGGAGCAGCGTTTGTCCTATACGCTGCGTGCGTACGCGGACAGCACGTCTAATCAGTTCATCGTTCGGACCGTTGAGTCTCTTGGCGGCGTGGACATTGCCACTTTTGCGACAGAGCAGGGTCAGGCACTGGGCGTTGGCCAGGAGGACCGGGACAATGGACTGGTCATTGCTGTTGCCCGCGAGGAAAGAGAGGTATTTGTCGCGGTCGGCTACGGGCTGGAGCATGTTATTCCTGATGCGCTGGTCAGTCGGGTGGTACGCAACATCATTACGCCGGCATTCCGGGAGGGTCAGTTCTATGCGGGGCTGGCCGCAGCGATGGATGTCTTCATGCAGGTGGCGGCAGGTGAGTATGAAGCAGTAAGTCTTCCGGCGGAGGCAACCCGGGATACTTGGGCCTTTGGGGAGGTCGTGTGGTTTATGATCGTGCTGGTCATCGTGGGTCTTATAGCGGCGGGATCGTCTTCAGGCGGCCGTGGCGGTCGGCATCGCAGACGCGGTTCGATCGGTGATGTTGTCCCCATGATGTTCCTTCTGGGTCATATGAGTGGCCGTGGCGGAGGCGGTGGCGGTGGCGGAGGATTCGGCGGTGGCGGATTTGGAGGTGGCAGCATTGGAGGTTTCAGCGGTGGCTTTGGGGGCGGCGGATTCGGGGGCGGTGGTGCAGGAGGCAGCTGGTAGCTTATGGATCGGCTCAAGGACTTGTACCGGCTGTACGAAGATGATCCGACTGATCCCTTCACGCTGTTTGCCATCGGGTATGAGTATTTGAGGCAGGGCGAGCGTGAGAAGGCGCTTCGCTGGTATGAATCCATTCGCGAGGTGGCTCCCGATTATACAGGGGTCTACTATCATCTTGGCAAACTCTACGTCGCGTTGGGGCGCAATTCCGAGGCGCGCCGGGTGTATGATGCGGGCATTCACATGTGCAGGCGTGTTAGCGAGATGAAGGATTTGTCGGAACTCCAGCAGGCCCGCATGGATCTTGAAGATGACGCAGGCTGACGCACCGGAAAGGTTAGCTTCAGACCCCGTGACGCGGTATTTTCTAGCCTCGCGGACCGCCCAGTGGGGCTTCATCATGGCCTTACCCCTGATCGCTCTGTATGAGTGGGGGATTGTGGTGGTCAACCGGGGCATGGAGGAACCGCTCAGGATTACGGCGGAGATGTGGATGCGCATCCCGTTGCAAATGACCGGGATATCGGAGATTTATCTGGTGCCTGTGCTGGTGATCCTGGTGGGCCTATTCATCTTCATTCGCGGTCGCCACAACCCGGTGAGGCTTAAGCCGGGTTACGCGGGACTGATGATCGTGGAAAGCGCGATATACGGTTTCAGCCTGGCGTATATCGCCGGACAGGCTACCGCGCTGGTATTGAATCTGTCGGCGACCGGGCAGGATGCGGAGCAGTTGGCTTGGGTTCAGAATCTGGTGCTCTCCATTGGGGCGGGCATTTACGAGGAGCTGCTGTTCAGGGTGATTCTGGTAGGTCTGCTGTATCTGGTGCTGCGGATGGCCCTGCCCGAATCCCAGGGATGGTTGGCTTACACGCTTGCGGCCATTGTGGGCGCATTGCTCTTCAGCCTGGTCCACTACATCGGTTCGCACGGGGATCCGCTGGAGCTGGCCTCATTCACCTATAGGGCGGCAGGTGGCTTGTTCTTGAACTTTCTCTTTCTGGCGCGCGGATTCGGGATTGCCGCCTGGACTCACGCCCTGTACGATGTGTACGTTGTTTCCGGCGTTTTCGGATAGGATGCCGCGTCAGTTTCTGATTGCCTGTATGCCAGCGATGAGGCGTTCAATTTCCGCGTCTGTGGTATAGCAGGCGCAGCCCGCTCGGACGAGCCCCTCGATGCCCAGGCACCGGACGACTGTCTGCGCATAGAAGTCGCCGTGCGACAGGAAAAGCCCCCGGTGGCTCAATTGTCGGCATACCTCCTTTGAGCTGAGGCCATCTACGGTAAAGCTGATAGTCGGGGTGCGCGGCAAGTCCGGCTCTGGCCCGTACAGGGTAACTGCCGGGATCTGTTTAAGGCTGTCCCAAAGGTGCCTGGCCTGCATTGCGGCGCGCCTGTGCAATGCGTTGAAGGCATGGGTCAGGCGCTCGCGAAGGGTGTCTCCATGTGCCAGGCTGGCCAGGAATTCCACTGAAGCGGCTGCTCCAGTGATGGCCTCATGGCTGAGGGTGCCGGTTTCGAAGGATTCCGGTGCATGGGTAGGTGCCGGTGAGATACGGGGTACATCCAGAGCTGAAAGGAGCTCATGCCGACCGTACAGCATGCCCAGGTGCGGGCCATAGAACTTATAGGGTGAGCAGACCAGAAAATCGCACCCCAGCGCCTTAACATCACACAGGACGTGCGGCGCATAATGAACCGCATCCACGAAGGATAGTGCACCGACATTGCGGGCCATTTGTGTGATTCGCGGAATATCGTTGATAGTGCCGAGAGCATTGGAGGCACCCCCGATAGCGACCAGTGCGGTCCGAGAGCTGAGGCACTGCACCAGATCATCCCCGTTAAGCTGGCCGGTGGTCGGGTCAAATCTTACGGTACGAATGCGGAGCTTCCGCTGTCGGGCCACATCATGCCAGGAGTCAATATTAGCATTGTGATCCAGGTCGGTGACCACGATTTCCCGTCCCGCCCCCCACTGTCGTCCCAGCGCACGCGCCAGACGAAAGGTCAGGGTCGTCATATTCTGGCCGAAGGCGATTTCCGTCGGTTCGGCGTTCAGGAAGGTGGCCAGGGTTCTGCGGCTTTGTTCCAGGATGCGATCTGTTTCCTCGCTGGTCGGATAGGCCCAGTGCGTATTGGCATTATGGTGGAGTAGGTACCGGCTTACGGAATCGGCAACCGATGCCGGCACCTGGGTGCCGCCGGGTCCATCGAAATACGCGACCGGCCACCCGTTATGGTGCCGCTTCAGCGCCGGAAACCGGGCCCGGATCGCCTCTACAGCGGGCACTTCGGCATCAAGGGAAACGGAATCCATCGCTGAATTGTCCATATGTTTCAACTCCTGATTGGCGGAGGGCGCAAACCGGCGGTCGTGCAATCGTGCATCAGGCTTGGATGTTCGCAAGTAACCGCGAGCCGATTAGGGGTATCGGGTCATGTCTGTCAGCTGCACAAGTAAGGATCAGAGTACGGCCAGGATTGCGGCACGCTTCCCCTGCAAGAAGCAGGAGGTGGAACGGAGTCAAGATAACGGCCCCCCAAGCCTCAGACCGGGGAACTGCCGGTTTTGACGGGGTCTTGTGGACGGACACGCTACGCCGGATCCTGACTACATGCCTTTGGAAATCAGCCATTTCTCTCCAGATTGTGTCAGCCGAAAACGTTGTTTGGGGCTGCGAGGAACATCGGGATTGGTCATTTCGATCCAACCTTGTTCCAGGCAGGGAGCTACATATCGCCGGTTGATTCCGCTCCAACTCTTCAGCTCTATGGCCTCCCTTATTTCCTTCCGCGACATTTCGCCCTTAAGGATCGGGAGCAGGCGATGGGCAGCCCTGGTCGACTTCTCGTCTATGACCTTTTCTGGAGGGGCGTATTGTTCATCAAACGGCACTGCAAACTGCTCCTGTGGCCTGCCCTGCGTCTGAAGGGCCATCAATTCGTTGAGTGCGGGGAATGGTTCTGGAAGCCATTGGCCGCCTTTCCTGACTAAGGCGGCATTGCCGGACTTATCGTCGTGGGATCGCTTGACCCACAGCGGCACCCATTTATTGCGAATGTTTTCCGTTGCCCCCGTCCAAGTGCCGCTTTTGCCTTTTGACAACTTTGAGCCATCGGCGCTGGCAACAACGAGAGCCGCATCGGACAGGCAGTAGATCAGCTTATTGCGAATCATGGCCTGATGTCCCCGCCAGCGGGCCTCAGGAGGGAATTGACTGACCAAAGTTAGATGACCCTCTTGAATCCATAGTCTATCTTTAGGTGAAGAACTCTTTCGCAACAGGCCTTCGGCCATGACCCCTACCGCGAAACCACCCGCCTTTATAGCTCCACTCATGGCTTTCCGATCGACTCCCTTAGCAGCTCCAGAGACCAGAACTGCCCCTTCGCGAGAAACATGTGCTCCGAAGTTCCGGCAGAATTCCAGGTCCTCCGGACGGGCATCTCGTGAGCCAACGACCGCAACGGTGGGCTGACTAAGCCAGCCTTTTTCACCGCATCCGAAAAGGACAGGAGGAGAATTGCGGCCCAATCGCCTTCTGAGGTGCCTGGGATAGTCTTGGTCTGCCCGCGTAAGAGCCCAAAGCCCGGCGCTTTCCCAGTCCCCCATAATCAGTCCCATCTCAAATCCGCGTCCCAGCAAATGCTCGATGTGTTCGCGGGTGGGCTTCTTTATGCGGGCATTCTCCAGAACCACATTGTGATCCCAGTCACTGAGAATACGGTCCCGTTCGTCACCCAAGAGGTCCGCGGGCGACAGAGTCCGAGTGTACAGCCATTGGGCAAACTCCCGGTATTGACCGGGAGTTAACGGTCTGAATTCGGCTGAACCCTGACCAAAGGGCACATTCAGCAGCAAAATGGCCTCAACATCGGGGTCTCTGTGCATGGGTCAGTCCGCAGCACCACTGCTGGTTAGCGCAAAGGGATACACAGGACCGCTACCTGCACGTCTTAGCACAAAGGCTCCGATAGTCAGGGTCCATTTTGAATCTACCACATCATCCACGAGCAGGGCAGGGCCTCTCGGCAGCTTTCTGCGAACATCAAAGACTCCATCGAGGTTACGGCACTGGTGGAAGCGATTCTGCTGAAACTTCTGCGGCTGATTATCACGTACTTTCACAACAGCAGGAATGAACTTCAGCCCCAGCGTTTTCGCCAGCTTCTGAGCGTACTGAGGGACTAACTCGGGTCGGTTATTAGAGGGAATACACGTTACCCATTGCGGGAACGGATGGGGGACCCACCGATGCCTGATCATTTCGGCGGCGGCCTTCACCAGCTTATCTCGAAAAAGCCCGGAATGCTTGTCCTCCGCCACCATGTGTCCCCAGCCCGCATCGTTCCAGCGCGACAGGACGCGGCCCGTTTCCGCCCGCAGCAGGGGATTTATGTTGCCGCGGAGTCCGTAGGTTGGAAACGCGTCCTTCGCGACCTGCTTGGCGCAAATCAGTTCAAATTCCGATGCTCTCAGGAATCGGCCAGCCTGCAGCAGGGATTCATGACTGATTTCTTCCGGCACTATCGGCTCACCAAGACACTGCGCGCACTTCCCGCACGGGTTCGGGACAGGATCATCCAGTTTGCGGGACAGATACTCCATCAGGCACCCCGGATGCCGGATGTATGCCTGCACCTCGGCCCATTCCTTTTCGCGCTGCTGTGTCAGACGCAGGATGGCATCTGTATCCAGATGGTAGCGGATCGGTGTTCGGTGCCATGAATATCCCTGCCGGCGTATGGGTGACGGGGTGGCTACCGACAGGTATTTGAGTACTTTGCTTATGGCTCCGTAGCTAAGGTTCAGCTGTTCCTCAAGCTGCCTGATGGAAAGGCCGTCACTCTGTTCCAACGCATGGAGAATACTGGTGACCATGTCCTCTGGAGGAAACGCGCTGCGCCTGAAGAATTCGTGAATATCGTCGTCTTCTATACCCGTCATCAGCAAACCCACCGCATAGTCAACGGCTCTTCCAGCCCGTCCAACCTGCTGGTAGTAGCCGACGACGGATGCCGGGGCCTGGTAGTGGATGACAAATCTGAGGTCAGGTTTATCGTAGCCCATCCCGAGCGCTACCGTAGCGACCAGCGACTTAATCCTGTTGGAAAGCAACTGATCTTCCAAGTATTCCCGGCTTAGGTTTGACGCATCTTCCTCGTCAACAAACTGTGGCAGCTTAATGCCGGCGTAATAGGGCTCCGCATGGATGTCGTGGCTTCGGAGCCACGAAGCTACCTGCCGCGCATCCCGCTTGGTGAGCGTGTAGATGATGCCGGTGCCCGGCAGATCTCCAATATGGTCTTTCAGCCAGGCCAGACGCTCGGTTTGCGTCTTGAGCTCCAATGTCTGGAGGGCCAGCGATTTACGCGTTAACGAGCCCCGCTGAATTCGTACGGTACCGAATTGTGCCTGTACATCGTTAATGACCCGATTATTGGCTGTCGCCGTGGTGCCGACAATGGGCACGCTGGAGGGCATACTCCTGACCACATTGGACAGCCGACGATAGTCAGGACGAAAATCATGTCCCCAATCTGAAATGCAATGTGCCTCATCCACCACCAGGAGCCCGATGGAGCCGGTGATCCTGCTGAGCACATTTTCAACGAAGGTGGGGTTTGCCAAGCGCTCTGGAGAAATCAGCAGAATGTCAATTCTGCCCTGCCTGACCTCCGCCTCAATCTGAGACCACTCAGGGTAATTGGTTGAATTGATGGTTTCCGCCCTGATGTTCAGCCGGCGGGCGGCAGTCAACTGATTACGCATCAATGCGAGTAGGGGAGACACGATCAGCGTGGTTCCGCGCCCTTTACTGCGAAGTAGGCGCGTAGCAATGAAGTACACCATGCTCTTGCCCCATCCGGTCCGCTCTACCACCAAGAGGCGACTGTTCCGGTTTACAAGCGTATTGATGGCTTCCCACTGACCTGTACGGAACTGTGCCCGTTCGTCACCGATGGCCAAACGCAGCAGGTTCAGCGCGTCGCGATGTGGAATTTCAGCCCCGCGTGCGGATCTTCGCCGGTGCATGCCGGGAGGACTTTTTGAACCCATGCTCATTTGAGGTTCAGCTCCGAAGTGATTGCCGAATATACCGACTGGCCGGGTCAGCTGCACACGCCAGGCGGCTATCCGGTAGCAGGCGCAGCATCTTCCGGCCATTGGGTAAATTACGAGGGCGGATTGGGCCTTCAGGTGATCAGCTCCAGGTAATTTGTTTGACTCGTCGGAATTTATTGCGTTCGGTCATGTCCACTGGATGGCTCTGGGTCTGATGGTGGCGTGCGCCATCGGACTACCATGGTATGCCCGCGGGCATCTTGGATCCGCCGAGCAGCTCATAGTAGCCCGGGTCATGGCCGCCGTAATCAGTGTGACGGTGGCGGTCTGGAGCGTCTATCGCCTGATTACCGGTGAGTTTGACGGGTCAAAGGACCTGCCGCTGGATCTTTGCAACCTCATTGCACTGCTGATTGTGGTGCTCATGTGGAATCCGTCGCTGGTGAAGCACGAAATCCTGTACTACCTGGTCCTGTCCGGGACGCTTCAGGGCACCATCACGCCGAATCTGGATGAGTCGTTTCCGCATTATAACTTCCTCAAGTACTGGATCGCGCATGGCGGTCTGGTGATCTTCATGGTGTATGTGTCCGTGGTCTTCCGGCTGTATCCGCGATTCTGGAGTATTCTGCGGGCGTACATTTTCGTCAACATCTACGCTGTGGTCATGCTGGCCTACAATCTGGCCGCCGGCACGAACTACTTCTACACGATGGCTAAGCCCCCGATACCCTCGCTGCTGGATTACATGGGTCCGTGGCCGTGGTACCTGCTCACCGGGCAGGCGTTGGCACTCTTCCTGTTCTGGCTTTCCTGGTTTCCCATGGCCGCACTGGCACGCGTGTTGCCGGATTCATCTGTGATTGAACGCCGCGACACCGAGCCCAATCCGGTTTCTGCTTGAAAGCCGAACAACTGGTCATCGATCAACCTATATTTTGAGCATACCGCCTGGCGCGGTGCATCCTGAAATCCAGCGTGAAATCCCCATGGCATCCGCCTCAACTGAATCCAGGCCCCCGGGTATCGTCGACCGATTCCTGGGCGGTATTGAGATGGTCGGCAATAAGCTGCCGGATCCGTCCATGCTCTTCCTGTTCTCCTTGGTGATCATTTGGATCCTCTCGGCTCTGATGTCGGGCATGACCTTCGAATCGGTCATTGATCCGCGCACGAATGCCCCATTGATGGTGAACAACCTGCTCTCGGGTTCGGAGCTTACCAGCTTTCTGGCCCGGATGGTCGGGATCTTCACGGGTTTTGCCCCGCTGGGCGTGGTGCTGGTGGCGATGCTGGGTGTTGGGGTGGCCGATGAGGCGGGCTATTTCAATACGGGTATTAAGCTGCTGTTGTCCAAGACATCACTCAGTCTGCTGACACCGGTAGTGATTCTGGTTGGGCTGATCAGCCACAGTGCCGTAGATGCCGGGTATGTGCTGGTGATACCATTGGGCGGTGTCATATTCTATGCCGCGGGCCGACATCCGCTGGCGGGCATTGCCGCGGCTTTTGCCGGTGTGTCGGGCGGGTTCAGCGCGAACCCGCTTCCTTCCGCACTGGATCCGCTGCTGCAGGGCTTTACCCAGCCGGCAGCCCAGATCCTGGATCCGGCTATTCTGGTCAATCCGCTGTGCAACTATTTCTTCACGGCCGCCTCCAGCATCCTCATCATCGCGCTGGGATGGTTCGTAACCGACCGTATCGTGGAGCCCCGGCTTAACAAGAATACGCCGGTTGATAAGGACGCAGATGAGGCACCCCAGATGGATACCATTGAGGCACGCGAAAAACGGGCGTTCTGGTGGGCGACGGGGACGCTGGTGGTCGGGCTGATCATCTTGGTGCTTACCCTGCTGCCGGCTGAGTCGCCGTTCCGTGACGCGGAGGGATCCCTGAATTCGTTCCAGGCCCCGATCATGCAGTCCATTGTGCCGCTGATATTCCTGCTGTTTCTGATACCGGGCGTGGTCTATGGGTATGTGGGCGGCATATTCAGGAAGTCCAAGGACATGGTGGATGCCATGACCAAAGCTATGCACGGCATGTCTTACTATATCGTGATGGCGTTTTTCTGCGCCCTGTTCGTGCACGCGTTTGGAGAGTCCAATATCGGGGCACTGTTGGCCCTCAAGGGGGCTGCGCTGCTGCAGGCTATGGCCCTGCCGGGCACGATAACCATCTTCGGCATCATCCTGCTGACGGCGTTTGTCAATCTGTTTGTCGGGTCGGCATCCGCCAAATGGGCGCTGCTGGCCCCCATATTTGTGCCGATGCTGATGCAGGTGGGGATTTCGCCGGACCTGACGCAGGCGGCCTACCGCATTGGAGATTCTTCGTCCAACATCATCACGCCGCTGATGCCGTATTTCCCGCTGGTGGTCGTGTACTGTCAGAAATACGTCAAGAAAACCGGGATCGGCACCCTCACCTCATTCATGATTCCGTATTCAGTGACGTTTCTGCTGATCTGGACGGGATTCCTGGTGGCCTATTGGCTGCTGGGCTTCCCGCTGGGATTGGGCGCATCCTACACTTATCCGCCAATGTAGACATGGCTAGGTCGTTTCTGGTTCGAGTGGCGGGTTCAATGCTGCGCGGGTTTTTACGCGCCTTACTGCGGAGCGCTTTCAGACGATAGCTTCGGTTCAGGAGATGGGTCGATCAGCTGAAACCGCACCGGAAGGCGCATCCGTACGCGCACGGATCGGCCGTCGTGCTGACCCGGGATAAACCTGGTACGGCGCAGGGCCTGCACCGCAGCCGAATCGCATAGCGGATGCAAAGGTTGGGTTACCCCAATATGGCTGGTGGAGCCATCCGTATTGACCGTAAAGGTCAGCTGAAGCTGTCCCTCAATTCCCTGCTCAATGGCTTCCTGAGGGTATTCGATGTGGACATAGTAGGCACCGATTCCGCCTGGAATAGCGGGCATCAGCTCAGCATGGTCCAGCACGGGGAGTTTTTCCGTGACAGCCTCTCGGGCGGATTGTGCCGAAGTCGTATCTATCAACGCAACGGGGGCACTCTCCTCGCTCCGGTCGTGGTGACGTTCGGCGGAGGATCCGGTGGTGTTGGTCTGCGCATGCCAGGCAATCAGCGGCACCTCCTCTCTGAGCAGTTCAACCAGAATTAAGCCATCCGAGTGCGCAAAGCGCGGGTTGGTCCAGCCTACCGGGTGGGGATCCTGACGGATCGGAATCCTGAAGCACGCGATAGCCAGCAGCAGCGCCAGGACCAGGCAGGCCATGAGGCGCAGCGAGTAATTCTGCGCGGCGCGGGAATACATTGCCTCAAAAGCATCGTTAAACTGTTATATGCCGTGAGGCTGCGTATTTGTTGCATTCATGAGGCAGAGAGATTATCGTGCACTGGTGCTCCAGGCCTCCGGCCAGCCCGTCCTGCAATTGATGCAGACGGATGCGCTGGCGGAGAGGGACCTGAGGGTCCAGGTACGGTATTCCGGGATCAACTATAAGGACGCGCTGGCTGTTACCGGTGCCGCAAAAATCATTCGGGGTGAGTACCCGTTTATCCCGGGCATTGATCTGGTCGGTACGGTACGCGAATCGGGCGTGAATCAGTTCAATCCGGGCGATCAAGTGATCCTGACCGGCGGCGGGTTGGGGGAGTCAGTCTGGGGCGGGTACGCCGAACTGCAGAGTATTGACAGTCACTTTGTGGTAAGGTTACCTGATCGCATGAGCGGGCGTACGAGCATGATCCTGGGAACAGCCGGGTTGACGGCCATGCTGTCGGTGATGGCACTCCAAGAGCACGGCGTTACCCGTGGGGAAATAATTGTGACCGGAGCTTCCGGCGGAGTTGGCCTGATTGCCGTGTACCTGCTGACTCAATTGGGTTACGATGTGATGGCATCCTGCGGCAGTAGGCATCTTGATCACAAGCTAAGCGCACTTGGTGCGAAAGGCATTATCGGCCGGCTGACTGCAGATCCAGAACGTCTGCTGCACAGGGGGCGTTGGGATGGGGCGGTGGATGCCGCTGGCGGTCCTTCACTGAGTGCGCTCCTGCCGCAGATCCGACATCATGGTTGCGTCGCTGCCAGCGGCAATGCGGCGGGTGCGGCTTTGCAGACGACCGTATATCCGTTTATTCTGCGCGGGGTTACCCTGGCCGGGATTGACTCAAATACGGCCGCACCCAAGAACCGCGAGGCAGCATGGGACCGACTTACCGACCTGATCAGTGCGGAGGCGGCCGAAATGATGGTCATGTCCACGGTGACCCTTAACGATATCCCCAGCGTATGCCGGGCCAAGCTGGCAGGACAGGCCCCCGGCCGATTCCTTGTGGATGTGGGCATTCCAAGTCTTTAGTGTGGTTGCCTACCGTCTGAGGACAAAAGCATCATAGGGCATTCCCAGCCCTTAGTTGGCCTGGCGGCGTGCAGGTTTCGGCGGTTTCGGCAGCGGATCAAGGGTCAGCGTCACCCGAGTCCACGGCCAGCGCGGATAGGAATTCCTTCAATGGCTTGATCGCGGGAGCGTCCAAATTCCAATAATCCCTGTTCAGATAGTCCCGTTCAGCTGGCTGTGGGGGCGTTCTGACCGCGAGGCAGTACGCATAGATTTTCGCCTTTCCAAGCGGAAGCTCGTAGGGTCCGGTGAGTTCGCCCAGGCATGATTTGTACCGCTCAAAGCAGTTCATGACCGCACGATGTTCTGAAGGGACCGATTGCTCCAGCAGCGTCTCCAGGCAGCCGGCATCGGCATCATTGGGAATAAGGAACGAGCTGCTTACTTCAACTTCAAGTGCGTCCAGCTCCCGCTCAAGTCCGGCTCTCTGCTCCGCGGGATTCTCGTCAGCGTCCAAGATGATGGCCACATCTTTTCCCGCCTCTCTCGCCCGGCGTATTGGCAAAGCGACCAGCCTGAGTGCAGGTATACCTCCACCGATGACCCTTACTTCAATGTCTTCGGCAAGCCCGAAATCGTCCAGCAGGCAATTCATGAACCGCTGGTCGCTGGGCCCTTCCACATACACAACGGCTTTCGCCACCATCACCTGATTTCGATTCGGTGCTGCACGCAATGGTCAAATTGCTCGTGGTCATAATTGTAGGCGATCACTTTGCCGTGCCTGTTTTTGGCCAGAACGAAACACCTTACGTCCTCCCTGATAGGCAACAACCCATCACGCTGCAATAGGCTTTGCAGCCGGATCAGTACATCGAGGCTGTGAGCGGTGGCGAAAAATTGAATGTTGCGTTTTCCTGAGATTGAGAGCAGAGCCTCAAGAAGACACTCAACGCCTTCATGGTGAAGACCGTTTTCAATCTCATCAATGAGCATAATGTGTATGGCACCTGACAGGGCAGTAGAGTACAGATGGGCAGCCCGGACTAAGCCGTTTCCCAGTGTTTTCAGGGGCATCATCTTCTTGAGACCGATATCAACATACACGGTCTGACCCACCACAGCCATGCGATCTATATCCGGACTAATCTGACGCAGGACCTCCAACAGTTCCTGATCTAACTTGTTGATCAGGATTTCCTGCACGGCTTCCCCACTGGAATTTGCCTGCGCGCTGATGAACGCTGCTGGTATGAGGAGCGACTCCGAGTCAGCCGATGGGGCCGAAAATCGGATGCCCTCGTTAGGCATCCACTCCAACTCCCCCTTGATGCTGCTGGGGTCACCGCCGTTTAAGGCTGCCACTTGAGCATCATAGTAGATCGTCCGGGAGCCGGCGACTTTGGAACTTAAAGGTTGATACTGCCGGGGCAATATCCGACCACGCTCTCCGTCCCCGTTGGAATGCCGCCCGATGAGCGTGGAATCGGAGCGTTTAACTGCTCCACCATTTGCGGAGTCGGCTGATATCTTAAGCCATCGCGTACCACCACCGCGACGCATTGTCGCTGATAACTCTATTGTAGACCTCGTGTTGAGGTTGCGAAACAGAGATTCCAAAGTCTCAATCGATTGCGCATCAAGTTGGCGCGCGCTCTGGACCACACTGGGCAACTGGATATTGGTAGGTCCGGTGAGCAGAAAAATGGCTTCCAGCAGCGAGGTCTTGCCCACATTATTGGCTCCCAGAATCAGATTGAACATACCTATCCCGTCCAGCTCAACATCTGCCAACCCCTTGTATTGGCGTATGCGAAACGACTCAAAACTCTGGTGAATGGCTCAATTGATCTGCCTGGACAAGCGTATACGTCATTCCATCAGCAGAGTTCCACCGATCAAGTTGGGCGCAGATTGAATACTTCGTGTGTGATCCACGATGCATCGCCCGCACGCAGGTATCCCGGCCTTCACTGGCTGCTGCCTGCGGGTTGGGCGTTTTCCGGCAGCAGGACTACCTTTACGTACTGGGTTGGTGAGATACTGATTGGCGGCCTGACGCAGATGGTCCGTATCAATGTTATCCAGCAGGTTGATGAGTTCGGGAATATCCTCCAGGTTCAGGGCATCATCTTCAATGTACCCCCTGAGGGCACCCGCCCACAAGCTGTTCTGCTCCATACCGGTTTCGTGATCGCGGCGGTACTGGGCCTTGGTCGTTTCCAGATACGGGGTCAGGTCCAAGTCAGTCCGAATATCCTTGACTTCATCCAATACCACCCGGGTAAGCTGCTCCACCCGGTCGGGGGCACTCCCGAAAAAGATGTTGAGGCTGTACTTGTCCTCAGGCAGTTTGGTCAGAGTGCCGTTGACTGCCGCGCCGTACACACCGGACCGCGCCTCCCGCAGTTCCTCCCGCAGGCGGATGTCTAGGACGCGCACCAAGCCCCTGACCGCCATCACCTGATTTCGATTCCGTGCTGAATGCAGTGGTTGAATTTCTGGTGGTCATACCTGTATGCAATCACCTTGCCATCCTTATTCTTGGCCAGTACGTAGCATCTCATTTCCGACCTGGCATCCGATAAACGGTCCTCTAGTAGGAGGCCCTGAAGCTGCTGGAGAACATCCAGGCTATGAGAGGTGGCAAAAATCTGCAAATTCTGCTCATAAGTTAGCGTTATGAGGGCTTCAAGAAAACTGGTCATGGCCGTGTGATGAAGACCGTTCTCAATCTCGTCAATCAGAATTATCTGCGACTTACCGGAAAGGGCCGTAGAGTACACATTGGCGACCTGCGCCAGGCCGCTTCCAAATGTGTTGAGCGGCATCATCTTCCCCAGTCCGATGTCGGCGTAGACTATCTGATCGATGACTGAAATCCGTTCAATCGCCGGATTGACTTGGTGTAGCACATGCGAGAGATCCCGATCCAGTTTGTTAACAACGACTTCACGGAGGGTCTCTCTCCGGTAGCTGGCCAGTGTATTTACAAATATGGCTGGAATCAGTAATGCCTCGTTTTCCATCCCCTAGGACGAATAGCGGATCCCCTCACTTGAAGAATAATCCAACTCGGCTACTGCATTGACGGGTTTCTGACCGTTTTTTCCAGCGACACGCACCTCATACTGAAGCCTTTCGGGTGCAGCTGGCATGGAAGTGAAAGCTGCGCTTGAACCGGACAAGGCAGGGCTGTAAGGCTGGCCTCCTGCGCGGGCGTGCCTTTGAGACATGGGTGTTGATCCAATTTGTATTCCGCCATTTGTTGAACCGGTAGATATCTTGAGGTCGCGGAATTCATCACAATCCCGCATAGAGGCCGAGATTTCAATGGTAGAGCCTGTGTCCAGATTGCGGAAGATTGACTCAATAACTCCAAATGACACCGGGTCCAGCTGACGCATAGCCTGCACAACCCCTGGCAAACGGATATTGGAGAGCCCTGTGAGCAGAAAAATTGCCTCAAGTACGGATGTCTTGCCCACATCGTTGGCCCCCACGAGCAAATTGAACGAGCCCATCTCGTCCAACGAAACATCTTCCAGCCCCTTGTACTGGCGAATTCGGAGTGACCTGAAGCTGCGGCGGATGTCGCTGACCGTTGGTGAACAGGCATCCTTACGATGAGGCACTATACAGGTTCGCTCGGATTCCCGGCACTCACCGATAGCTTCATGCTATTGGATCTATGTCAAGCTCAGGAAGGCGATGCCGGGGCCGTTGCGTATCGGGCCTTCACCGGCTGCTGCCTGCAGGCTGGGCGTTTTCCGGCAGCAGTACCACCTTTACGTACTGATCGGTGAGATACTGGTTGGCGGCCTGACGCAGATGGTCCGTATCAATGTGATCCAGCAGGTTGATGAGTTCGGGAATGTCCTCCAGGTTCAGGGCATCATCTTCAATGTACCCCTTGAGGGCACCCGCCCAGAAGCTGTTCTGCTCCATGCCGGTTTCGTGATCGCGGCGGTACTGGGCCTTGGTCTTTTCCAGATACGGGGTCAGGTCCAAGTCAGTTTGAATGGCCTTGATTTCATCGAATACCACCTGAGTAAGCTCCTCCACCCGGTCAGGGGCACTCCCGAAAAAGATGTTGATGCTGTACTTGCCCTTAGGCAGTTTGGTCAGAGCGCCGTTGACTGACGCGCTGTACACACCGGACCGCGCCTCCCGTAGTTCCTCCCGCAGGCGAATGTCCAGGACGCGCACCAGGGCCTTGAGCAGATAGCTTCTGTCATGGGAATACTCCGCAGCTCCGTGAAAAGCCAGGACGGTCTGCGCGCGTTCCTCCAGCCCCTTGCGGACCACCCGGGTGATGGTCCCTTTCGGTGAAGGCCGGGAGCGGTCAACCCACAATTCGTTTCGTCCCGTAGCAGGCAGGGCACCCAAATACCGCTCCGCCAGACCGCGCACATGGTTAGGATCAAAATTGCCGACCAGTATAAACGTAAAATCGCCCATGTCGGCAAATCGATCGCGATAGAAGCGTAACGCCGCGTCTCGGTCAATGCCATCCAGCAGCTCAGCAGTCAGCGGGCGATGCCGCGGGTCATCCGGAAACAGGGCCTTTAAGAGCGTATCATGGAATACGGACGATGGCAGTGCCTCCCGATTCGCAAGCATGGCCCGCTGGTGATTCTGAAAATACACAATCGCGGACTCGTCCAGCCGGGGCTGGGTGGCATAGAGGTAAATCAGCTGGAACATGATTTCCAGATCCGCCGGTGCGGCCCGCGCGGAAAAGCCTTCGCTCAGCGCGCCGATCACGGGAGTCACCGACACCATATGTCCGGTCAGCTTTTTGACAAGCGCAGATCTGTCAAAGTCGCCTACGCCACTGCGCTTCACCAGTATGTCCGCCAGGGTTGCATTCAGGTAATGGTCGTCGTCGGCTAATGAGCTCCCGCCGGGACTGAAGGCCTGCAGGAGAATCTCGTCGTTCTTGTAATCGGTGGGCTTGAGCACCACCCGCGGTCCGTTGGAGAGCGTTAGCATGGTCACATCCAGCGATTCAATGCACTCAACTTCCACCACCTTACCGCCCGGCGGCATCGGACCGATCAGCGGAAGGTCCGAGTCAGTGTCTACATAGGGCGTGGGAGCAGACACATCGATTTCGTGCAAGACAGCCAGAAGATCTTCTTCAGATGGCGGGGTCAGATCGTCTCGCTCGGGCAATGTGGCAACCACCAGGCGGCCGCTACCCTGCAAATGAAACTCCAGCGCGCGATTGGCTTCCTGCAAGGTGATTTGCGGCAGGATCGACTGTGCCACCTCGTACATATACGTAGGCCCCATGATGGGGGCCTGGGTCAGGTAGTGTTGTACCATTTCCCATGCATGGGTACGACTGGGGGTCGTATCGTGCTCATTGGCTTCCCGTTCAAATGCACGCAGCAGCTGACGCTTCTGGCGTGCAAGCTCGCCCTCGGTAAAGCCGTGGTCTAGTGCCCGTTTGGATTCCAGCATCATGGCCCTAAAGCCGGAAATCAGACTGTCTTCGGCCACCTGGCAGGCTACGGTATAGGCCTTCAGGGGGCGGATCAGTTTGCTGGTGGTGGCACGCGCCCACAGGAACGGTGCACTTGTGCCGTCACGTGCGATTTCCGCGAATCTCCGGTTGAGCATACCCCGCGCCAACAGTCCGACCAGCCGACGGCGGATGTCGGTGATCGTCCGGGCGGGGGCTGATGGCCGGTGGGTCCCCACCTCAATCAACACAGTTGGCGTTTCCGGATCGGTGATGACTTTGACATGCGTTTCTTCGCTGGTAGAGATGTGAAACGTAGGCCTGGGGACGGGTGACTCTTCGGCAGCCCAGTCGTCAAAGTACTGCCGGATGAGTGCTTCCGAGGTTTCAACGGGCAGGTCGCCCACCACCACGACCGCCATCAGATCCGGCCGGTACCAGGTTTTGTAGAAGCGGGTGAGCGCTTCCGGTGTTCCGTTGTTGATAGTCAGGGTGTCGCCGATAGGCAGGCGTTGGGCATACTGCGAATCCCGCAGGACCAGCGGAAGGGTCTTCTCCAGAATGCGGCTCTGCGCTCCCAGCCGGGCACGCCATTCTTCCAATATGACACCGCGCTCGGCCTCAATCTCGGCGCGATCAAAGAGCCCGTTGGAGGCCCATTCACGCAGCACTGCAAATCCCGTCCGCAGCACGTCCTGGCTGTCGGTGGGTACTTCAAGCATGTATACGGTTTCATCAAAAGAAGTGTAGGCATTGACATCCGGTCCGAACGTCATCCCGGCGAGCTCAAAGAAATCAATCAGATCCTGTTTCGGGAAGCGGACCGTTCCATTAAACAGCATGTGCTCCACAAAGTGGGCCATGCCAAGTTGATCCTCATCTTCCAGGACGCTCCCGGCATTGACCACCAGGCGGAGTTCCGCCCGGTCCTGGGGCTCACTGTTCTGACGAACGAAATAGGTCAGGCCGTTCTCCAGGGTGCCGACGGTGATCATCGGATCCGTCGGCAGCGGCTGTGCCTGGAGGAGGTGTGCGGCAAAAGTCATTGCGAGTGCGCCTGGTGTTGCCCATTTCATGGCCAACTGATTATAATGCGGTAATCGTCGAATAATACGCCGATCCGTATGACTTTATTCATGTGCAGGGTTTTCCGGTGCGGATATATTTCCACATCACTCTTTGCGGCCGGCCTTCTGGCCCTGATCAGCGGCTCCACAGCGCACGCACAGGTGGAGGTATGGGTGGAAGGGGGACAGGAAGATCGACCGGTAGCCGTAGTCACTTTTACCGTGGCGGGCGTGTCCGGCTCATGGCATGCGGTGGATTCGCTGGGCCGTACGGCATCGATGCAGGTCTCCCGCAGCGGGCAGGCTCAACTGGTGTTGGCGGACCTGCGTGCGGGCGAGAGACGCTGGCTGCACCTGCGCCCGGCCGTGGCAGCCCGCCCGCGTGTGATCGTAGAGCGGGCGGGACATCTCGCATCATTCCGCGTAGACGATCGGCCGATGATGGCGTACCACATGGAAAAAGGTCCCATGCCGCGGTCGGACATTGACTCCATCTATCATCGGGCAGGATATTTGCATCCGGTGTATACCCCGGGTGGAAGGCTGGTCACCGATGACTATCCTCCAAATCACATACACCATCATGGTATCTGGGCGGCTTGGACGCGGACGCGATTCCAAGGAAGAACACCGGACTTCTGGAACATGGGTCGCGGAACCGGACGTGTGGATGTCAGCTCAATAGACAGCTTATGGAGCGGTGCGGTATCCGGCGGAGTGCGGGCTGAACACCGGTATGTTGATCTGGCAGGCCGGACGGTGGCCCTCTACGAAACCTGGCAGGTGGAGGCCTACGCGACCGAACTGCCGTTGAATATTTTTGATTTGACCCTGTGGCAGCGGACGGCCGGCGACAGTGCATTGTCGCTGTCTGAGCACCTGTACGGAGGTATGGGCTTACGTGGGCACCGGGATTGGAATGGGGAGGAACACGCGGATTTCCTAACCTCGGAGGGGCGCACCCGCGCGGACGGACACGCTACCCGCGCACGCTGGTGCCATGTGGGTGGCTGGGTGGAGGGCGAACGCGTCGGCATTGCTGTGCTGGGGCATCCGGATAATTTGGAGGCACCGCAGCCCATGCGCATTCATCCGTCAGAGCCGTTCTTCAACTATGCTCCGTCCCAGGCCGGTGAATTCCACATCCGGCCAGGCACCGTTACCCGATGGCGTTACCGGTTTGTCACTTATGACGGGCCGCCCGATCCGCTGCTGCTGGAGGCGCTGTGGACGGACTTCGCGCAGCCTGCGCGCGTTTCAATAGTGAACTGAGGCCATGCATTTGCTCAAGCGAACGGTATATGATGCGATCGTAGTCGGTACCGGCATGTCGGGAGGCTGGGCCATGAAGGAGCTGTGTGAAAAAGGTCTCAATACGCTTGTGCTGGAGCGGGGGCGCATGGTGCGGCACATTACCGACTACGTTACCGAGCACAAGAATTCCTGGGAGCTGCCGCACCGCGGTCGGGTGCCCCCGGCGGTAGTCAGGTCAGATTATCAGGTGCAAAGCAAGACCTACGTTTTCAGTGAGGCGACGCGCCATTTCTTTATGCGGGATTCCGATCATCCGTACGTCCAGCAGGAGCCGTACACCTGGATTCAGGCCGATGTGGTCGGCGGCCGATCACTGATGTGGGCCCGGCAGAGTTATCGCTGGAGCCCCATGGATTTTGAGGCGAATCTGCGTGATGGACATGGGGTGGACTGGCCGATCCGCTATGCGGACATCGCGCCCTGGTACGATTATATTGAGCGCTCCATTGGGGTCAGCGGGCAGGCGGAAGGACTGCCTCAGCTGCCGGATGGCATCTTCCAGCCCCCCATGGAAATGAACGCGGTGGAGAAGCGGCTCAAAGCGCGTGTGGAGGCGACCTTCCCCGAGCGCACCGTAACCATCGGTCGCACCGCCACTCTGACGCGTGCGCTCAACGGACGCGCGGCCTGTCATTACTGCGGCCCCTGCGAACGGGGCTGTTCCACCAGCTCCTACTACAGCACGGTCAGCGTAGCGCTGCCGGCGGCTCAGGCCACCGGCAACCTTACGTTACGCCCGAGGAGCCTGGTCTGCAGGGTGCTGTATGACGCGGGTACCGGCCGCGCCACCAGCGTGGAGGCGATTGACTTAAGCACAGACGAGCGACGCACCTATTCCGCCCGCATGGTCTTTCTCTGCGCATCTTCGATGAACACGGCCCGGATCATGCTGCTGTCCAGGTGCCCGGATTTTCCGGACGGGATCGCCAATTCCAGCGGTACGCTGGGTCGCTACCTGATGGATCACCACTACCATGTGGGAGCGAACGCGGTGTTTGAGGGATTTGAGGATCGGTATTACCGGGGTAACCGCCCAAACGGGATCTATGTGCCGCGCTTCCGCAATATCAGCCCCGAAACCGTGCGGGAGGACTTTGTGCGCGGATACGGATTCCAAGGATCTGCGAGCCGTAGCGGCTGGAACCGCCGCCTGCGCGGATTCGGTGCCAAACTCAAGCACGCCCTGCGCACGCCCGGGCAATGGACGATGGGGTTGGGGGCCTTTGGCGAGACGCTGCCGCGTTATGACAATTACTGCGAACTGGATCCTGAAGTCACGGACCGGTGGGGACTGCCCGTTCTGCGGTTTCATGTAACGCGCGACGATAACGACCGAGCCATGCGCAGGGACATGATGGCTACAGCTGCGGAAATGCTCCACGCTGCTGGCGCAGCCAGTGTTACGCCATATGATACCTGGCAGGATGCCCCCGGACTCGGCAACCATGAAATGGGGGCAGCACGCATGGGGCGCAACCCGGAAACCAGCGTACTCAACGGCTGGAATCAGTGTCACGATGTTCGCAACCTGTTTGTCACCGATGGGGCCTGCATGACATCGTCGGCCTGCCAGAATCCTTCACTGACGTACCTGGCCCTTACCGCGCGCGCCTGTGACTATGCCGTGCGGCAGCTGGCCGACGGGCAGCTATAGTGCCATACCGAATGTTAGGTACAAACCGCTGAGGGTGATGGGGTGCGATAAACAGGGATTGCGGATCCGGTCCCTTTTCTTCCTGCCGCTGCTGCTGGCCTCATTGTGGGCTGTCCCAACCGAGGCGCAGGATTCGCTTTCCGTTGAAGCTCTGATGAACAGTCTTTCTGATGGCGATGAAGAGACGTTGCTGGCTTGGGCCGGCCCGCGCGTCGAGCTCGCGCTGCTGGGTCAGCGGCGCCGATATACACGAGCCCAGGCCACCCATGTACTCCGGGATTTCTTTCAGCGCTATCCCCCCGAGGACTTTCAGGTGGATCACAGCCTTTCTCAGCAGGAAGATTGGTGGCTCACGGGAAGTTTTCTGATTCGTTACAATGGGGAGCGGATGCGGGTGTATCTCAGATTCCGCGGCACCTATCCTGTGTATCAACTGCTTGCGATCCAGATTATTCGGGAATGATGCGGGCACATCTGGCAAGAAATTCATCTCTGCTGGTGGTGCTGTCTTTGCTCGTAATTCTGAGCATTACTTGGGGGCTGCGTAGCTGGCGTGTGGCGACCGTTCACTCGGATGTCTCCCAGCGGCAGGAAGCGGCAGTCAACGCGGCGGCCGAGCAGATCCGAGCGAATTTTGAAGGTCTCCAGCACTCAATGCTCGCGCTGGCCGCGGATGTGGCCGGTGACCTCCTTGTGGCGGAAGTGCTGGGATCATCTGACACCGTGCCGAGCGAAACACTGCTTCGTTCGCTGGACGCGCTGGATCTACCTCCGCGCCATGCCATTGCCTGTTTCACTTCTCAGATGGACCTGATCGCGTGGAAGGGGGTGAGTATCCCAGGGTCCGCACAGGTCACACAGATCCCTGCACAGGTGCATTGGGCGACCGCGCAGGATGGCGGTTGGCGGGATGCCCTGGTGGTATGGCATCCGGTATTTGATGGCGGAAGGCAGGTTGGTGCGGTCAGGCTGACGCAGTTGTTGTTTGAGCGTCTGCCGGTCCAGAACGAATCTCTGCGCAACTATTCGGTAACAGATGACTGGGCCCGCCGGGTGGAGCTGCCGGTCAGTCTGATTCTTGGCGCAGCGGCGGACTCCACCTTCGCGCTCAGTTCGCTGAGAGGCGATACGTTGGCCGGGCTGACCATCCTGCCCCCGACCGCTGCGGGGCTGATTGAGGTCGCATCCAAGCCGTATGACAGTCTAGCGGCCCTTTGGCTCACATTGCTGACGCTCTGGGTTGTACTGGTGCTGTGGAAGCGGCATGGCAATCATGCCAGTACACCGCGGCTGCTGATGCTGTCTGCTGCGGTCATCGGCGGCAGGTACTTACTGTTGGAATTGGATGTACCGGCCCGTTTCCAGACGGGCAAGGCACCGCTGAGTCCGCTGTTTGACCCGGTGCACCACGCATCCACCCTGGGAGAGGGGCTTATGCGCTCTTCCGGTGATTTTCTGCTTTCGGCCCTGTGTCTGCTGGTACTCGCGGTAGCGGTCACCCGGCATGCGATGCGTCGCCGGCCTTCGCCTGTTCAGTCATTCACCTACACGACGGCATGGTCTATCCGAATGACGGCGGCAGCGCTGGCCACGGTTGCGCTGACCTGCGTGCTTGCGGCTGCGGTCCATGCCAGCGTGTTTGACAGCACATTGGATTACGTTACGCGCAGCGATCTGCTGCCGGTCCCGCTGGAATTTGTCGTTTTCGGCGCGCTGGCCATTGCATCGCTCGCTACGCTGCTGCTGGCGGCCGGAATGGTGCGTCTGGCCAGCGGATCCGGCCGACTGCGCCTTACCTGGTACATCGTGACCCCGGTCCTGGCTGCTTCCATGGTTATGGCCCTGGCCACAGAACAGCAGTGGTGTCCCTGGTACGTGAGTGCGGCCTATCTGGTCGCAGGCGCATGGCTGGCCCGGCGGCTGACCTCGGAACAGTCAGCGGACTGGTTGTCGGTACGTCAGGTGCTCCTTGCCGTGCTCATGGTGAGCCTGTTGGTGTATCCACTGTTTTACCGCGGAATCAGTCAGCGAAAACAGGAGCAGGTCGCTTATGCGGCCGCTTCGTTTGAGACGGGCGACGAGCCGGGCATTTCCTTTGCCGTACGTGAGGTCGTGGAGGAAGCGCTCCGCCGCAACGAGCTGCCCGCGCTGCTGGAGGCAGATGCAGAGCTGGACTCTATGGCCGCCAGTCTTTTGCAGGGCACCTTACTGGCTTCACTGACATCATATGATGCGAGCGTAGCCTTCTTGAACGCCGGCGGCGGGCTGCTGCATGTTTCCGGGCAGGGGGCGGATTCGGCCGGAATCATGGAGCTGTTTGGACAGATGCGACCGGAACAGGGACTCCTTGAGAGCACCTACAACTTTATTGAGCCTCTGATGCCCGGGACCCACCGCCATCAGTATGCCGGGATGAGCAATATCGGTGTGCCGGTACGCGGATGGATTCTCGTGCAGGCGCGGCCTCACATTGTTCTTGAAGAGGCTAACACTCCGCTGCTGCGCACGCTCCTGTCGTCCGGATACCGGCACCTGTACACCGGGCTGTCCCTGGCTTCGTTCCGTGATGGACTGCTGGTGCGCAGTGTCGGGCGCAGCTTTGAACGTTATGAGCTGGATGCGCAGGCCGCAGCAGCCCTGCAGGCATCGCCGGAAATCTGGCGGACCGAACAGATCCGCGGGCGCACCTATGATACCTACTACCATCAGATAAACGGTCAGGTGGTGGCCGCCCGATTACGTGTGATCGGGCTGACCGACCATCTGTACTATTTGCTGCGGTTGATGTCTGGAGGTTTTCTGGCTGGCATTCTGGTGATACTGGTGGGGCTGGTCTGGCGGTGGCGTGCGGGCCAGCTGCCAGCCTCCCGGGTCTACTTCCGGGACCGGGTGCTGAATGCCTTTATACTGGTGGGCGTGCTGGCGGTGATACCGGTGGGCATTGGGGGAGTGGGGGTGATTACCGAGGAAAACGAAAAGGCGGTGCAGAGCTGGCTGCGTCAGCACCTCCAGCGTGTTGAAGAGACCCTGGAGAGCGAAGCGCGCCCGGGAGAGAGCAGCCTAAACGTCCTGAGTCGTATCAGTATTGACGCGCTGGCTGCCCGCTCCGGCCTGGATTTGAACCTCTACCGCGGAGCCAGCCTGATTGCGGCCAGCCGTCCGCAGCTGATTACCGACCGTATCATTGATACGCGACTGCCTGCGTCGGTGTACCGCGCGCTGTATTTCGATGCCGACCGTTTTACCTTCGTGGACCACCGGCTGGGCGACTTCACCTATACCGCCGGGTATCGGGCGATCCTGGATGAGGCCGGTCGGCCCCGCTATGTACTTTCGGTGCCGGCATTGCCGGAGGCGGAGCGCATTGAAGAGGAGCGCGCACGCACGCTGGCCTACCTGTTCGGTGCGCTGCTGGCGCTCGGCATGATTGTGCTGGCCATTGCATCGCTCCTGGCGCGCACCCTGGCGCGTCCGATTGCGCGGTTGCAGCGCGGCCTGCAGGGGGTGGCGGAGGGCCGCTATGAGCAGATGGTTCCCGTCCGGACCCGTGATGAGGTTGGGGATCTGGTGCGCACGTTCAATGCGATGCAGGAACAGCTGACCGAGAGTCGGCAGAAACTCGGTCAGCAGGAGCGCCAGTTGGCCTGGCGGGAAATGGCCCGCCAGGTGGCCCACGAAATCAAGAATCCGCTGACCCCCATGAAGCTGTCGGTGCAGCACTTGCGTCAGGCAGCGGAGTCCTCTGACCGGTCGGAGCCGCTATTCCGAGCGTTGTTTGAGCGGGTGACCCGTACGCTCGTGGATCAGATTGATTCGCTCGCCCATATTGCGAACGAGTTTGCCTCGTTGGCGCAGCTGCCGCTGCCGGATGTTAAACGTCTGGACCTGATTAAGGTCATCAGGGAGGCACATGCGCTGATGAGAGAGGACACGCCGCCGCATGTCCGGTGGGTAGTGAACCTGCCGGATGGCAACTGCCCGGTGAGGGCCGACCGCAAGGCACTGCGCAGGATCTTCATTAATCTGATCAAGAATGCGCTGGAGGCCTTGCAGGATACCGCGGAGGGCACCATCCGAATTGACCTGGAGCTGCAGGACCGCACGGTTACGGCCACCGTGACTGATACCGGGCCGGGGATACCGCCGGAGTTGCATCCGCGTATTTTTGAACCCAGCTTTTCCACCAAGACGAGCGGAGCGGGTTTGGGGCTGGCTATTGCCCGCCAGAGCGCGGAAACCATGGGCGGCTCCATGGATTTTGAGAGCGTTCCAGGCCGCGGCACCACCATGCGCGTTAATCTGCCGTTGTTTGCCAACTGAATAATTTGTTACTATATTGGGTAAATGTCGGGTGGCGCTTGATTTGGCGAACGGTCCGGCTTATATTGTGCCTTAATTGAGGCAATTTTGTTTACTAAACGGAGCGATCCAATGAAAGAACTGAGATTCCTTGTGATATTGGCGCTGATAGTCGGAGTCTTTGCGGGCTGCGCGCCCAGCACCGATGAGGCGGATGACGCGGCGGACGATGGCATGGAAGAGGCTGGAGACATGATGGATGAAGGCATGGAAGGTGATGGCATGATGGAGGAGGCCGACACCATGATGATGGAGGAGGCCGATACGACCATGATGATGGACGGAGAAGGCGATGCCATGATGGATGAAGGGGCCTCCGACGAAGGCGGCGAGGAGCACCCATAGGGCTGCTTCGGGATTGAGGACGTAGAACGCCAGGTGGCGGGCTGTCCTCTTGAGGTTGCATGGTCACGGGCCATTTTGGCGCTGTGCGGGTGGGTTATATCCAGACAGCAACGCTACTTGGGCAGCACTGCGGGGTAGGTACCGGTTGGGATACCGCGCCATACCGGCCCGGTGTGTTCCGCCCGCGAGCGGGCGCGGACCGCACTCGGATGAGGAGATTCCGCATTGATTGGTGATCCGGCAGCGGAGCGTTCATACCACTTGGCCCGGACCGACGAAGCAAATCCGTGCTCGGAGGCCGAATGGTCGGGCTTCCACTCGTCCGGGCTTGGACTTGGACCGGGTATCAGTTGGCAGTGGCGTTTGGTGATGGCAGCCGGTCAGGCCCCGACCGGAGCCCTTCATCGTTACGGGCGAGGCGGGGTCCGCCAATGGATGTCACCTTACAGGAATATCCCCCGCAGTACGCGAACATGTGCGACCCCGCCACAGGTGTGGCAAGGCATTGCGTAGGATTGCGAGGTGGTCGGCGGGATGTGTGTCCGCCGCGGTAACGGGCAGATTCAGATGCGGTACGCCCTGGGTGGTAACGTATCGGGATTCCTGCCCAGTTTTCCGCATTGATTTTCAGCGCAGATACGAAGGGTGGTGACAGCCATCGCGTTGGGGCGCGGGAAGATTCGGACTGAATTAACGTAATTCCATATGGGTGCCCGCCCGACGGCGGCAGAGTTTCAAGGGCCGGGATCCGGCCAGGGTCGCCTGCTATTGTAGCTTTGTCCGGGGTGATGCCGCGAAGGCGCGCATTACGATTCGTCAGAAAAATCCCGATAGCCCAAAAAGTGCAGCACATACTTAATCTTGGCCGCCTTCCCGGGGCCAAAACCGGGTAATGCCAGGAGCCGTTTGTGTAGGGTGGCGACATCCGCGCCATCATTCCAGAGGCGGACCACCTCTCCCTGGTAGTGATCCACTAGGTGTCGGGCGACCTTTTGGGTGTGTTTGGCCATCATATTGGTAAATCGGTGGACCGCCAGGGGCTGAGCGAAGAGGGCACTAAGCTCACCCAATTCCATTTCGGCGATGCGGGCCATGTCCAGGTGTCCCAACCGATCAAAGAGTCTCTTGGGTCCCATAAAGGCATATTCCGCGCGGACCCGCTGATCGAACAGCAGCCCCAGGAGCGCGGCTTCAGGATGTTCGCGGAGGAACTTATCTTCCTCTGGATCCCCGGTTAGGGTGCCCTCTTCCAGAAAGCGGTCCATCATGCGGCGCAGTCCGCCTCCGGCGCTACTGATGTCTAGGTCCGGTACCGTCCAAATCATGCTATAGGGTGCTTTTTTTCTGCCAGGTTGTACCTTCGGGACTGTCCTTCAGGGTGATGCCCAGGGCCTGTAATTCATCCCGAATTGCGTCGGCACGGGCCCAGTTGCGCGCACGGCGCGCAGCCGCCCGTTCCGCTACGAGTGTGCTAATGTGCAGGTCCGGCTCGCGGGCGGTGCTTTCCCCGTCGGAGGTCTCTTCAACCTTCGCGCCCTGGATAACCCCCAGAAGATCCTCGATCCGACTTAGGAATGTGGTAGCACTCCGGGCTGAATCGAGTGACAGTTTGTCGCGGTACGTACGGATGAGTTTTGTGCCCTCCAGTGTTTTGGCGATGGCGACCGGGGTGTTGAGATCATCCAACATGGCACCGAGTGCGGCTTCATATACGGAATTCAATGATTCACCAAGCTCGTCCGGCCCTTCAGCGGCGCGGCTTACGCCCTCTGCCGCAACTGTCCATGCGTCGGCAAAGCGGTGTACAAGTCGCTCGCAATCGCGTAGTGTGGTCAGCGTGAAATTGAACGGCTTGCGGTACTGCCCGCTGATCAGCGCCAGCCTGAGTGCCAGCGGATGCACCTTGTGTTCCTGTATCAGTTCGCGTACCGTATGAAAATTGCCGAGCCGTTTGGACATTTTTCGGCCTTCCACCTGGAGGAATCGTGTGTGGACCCAGTAGCGGGCAAACGGTTCACCGCAAAGCCCTTCGGCTTGGGCGATTTCGCATTCATGGTGCGGGAATATCAGGTCTTCGCCGCCGGTGTGCAGGTCAATTGACGGTCCCAGATAGGTCTGCGCCATGACGGAGCACTCAATGTGCCACCCCGGGAATCCCCAGCCCCAGGGGCTATGCCACTGCATCAGGTGGTCCGGATCTTTCTTCCACAGCGCAAAATCCCGCGGATCCCGTTTCTGCGGATCCACCACTACATCCCGGACGGCCTGCGTCAGGGCGGCGCTGTCGGTATTGCCGGACAGTTTTCCGTACCCGGCGAAGTCGGGCACCGCGAAGTACACTGCCTGAGAGGTTTCATAGGCGAGACCGCGCGCAATCAGGGCCTCCACCGCATGGATCTGTTCTCCGACATGTTCGGTCGCACGCGGCCGTACCGCCGGTTCCAGAAGATTAAGCGTGCGCCAGTCCGTCAGCAGCTCTTCGGTAAAGTAGCGGGCCAGATCCCAGACATTGGCAAAGCGCTTCCCCTGCTGACTGCTGATGGCCCGTGCCATTCGGTCTTCGCCGGACGGATCAATCGTGTCATCGCCGGTCAGATGTCCGACATCGGTAATGTTTGTCACATAGGTGACGCGCCAGTTGAGGGCCTTGGCGGTCCGCACGATAAGGTCTGCGGTGAGAAAGCTCCGAAAATTGCCGATATGTGCGTGTGAATAAACCGTTGGACCGCATCCGTAAATGCGCAGATGGTCGGGTTCAATCAGTTTGAGTGGCTCAGTCCGACGGGTGAGCGTATTGTGAAGCCGGAATGTGTGAGCCATAAGGGGCTGTAGCGAAATCCCTGCTCAAACGGAATCCGGCGGGCTATGTGCCCACGATAGCCACGAGGGGACCCTCGGTGAGCAGCACACTGAGAGCCTGTCCGATGGCTGCTGCAAATCCAGGGAGCTGCGTCAGGTCATCGCCCCACAGTTCCTCACTGGAAAGCACGGATTGCACGAATGCCTCCAGATGGCGCTCGTCGCGTGGCCACCAGTCCAAGAAGCGCTCGGCCTGCGAGTCATTGATGAGATAGTCCGCTCCGTGCATCGTGCCGTACACGGCGTGTCCGTCGGATCGCGTGCCCCGCATGAATCGCAGCCAGGCGGCAAAACCGAGTGCGATCCGGCGCGGAACTTTGCGGCCCGCATGTTGGCGATAAAAGTCGTGCAGCGTCGGCACCACGCGATGGCGCATTTTGGTGGTGGACTCCAGGGTAATGTCCATCAGCCGGTGATGCATAAACGGATTGCTCCAGCGCATGAGCACTTCGCTGACATAGGGCGGGACGGTTGACGGGTCCACATCCAGGACCGGGCCGATTTCCCGGCGCAGCAGGTTTTCAATGAAGGGCCGCACCAGGGGATGCTGCATGTTGTCCAGGACCGTTCCGCATCCGGCCAGCAGTCCAAGCGGCACGCTCAGGGTGTGGCCTCCGTTGAGCAGGCGGATCTTGCGGATTCGGTAGGGGGTGATGTCCGGTGCAATCACAATATCGTTGTGTTGCGTAAAGGCCAGTTGATCGGCCAGTGCGGTATCGCTTTCAATGGCCCAAAGCCGGTACGGCTCGGCCACGGTCAGAAGTTCGTCGCGCCACCCGATAGTCCGGAATGCGGCCTCCAGTTCCTGCTTACTCGGGTAGCCGGGTACAATCCGGTCCACCAGGGTGTTGCAGAATCGCACGCATTCATTCAACCAGACCCGGTATCGTTCACTCAGTGACCAGCGCCGGGTCTGCTCATGAACCAGCGCACGCAGTTTGCGTCCGTTGTTGTCAATCAGTTCACACGGCAGCACCATCAGCCCGCGATCGCGCGCATACCCGAAGTGTTCCGCGCGTTGATGCAGCAGGGCGGTCAATCGGGCCGGGTAGGAGCGGGGAGCTTCCGGGCGGTCCTCATCATCCAGGGACAGGCCGATTTCGGTGGTGTTTGAGAATATGGCTGTCAGTTCGGGCAGGCAGGCCAGCGTTAACACATCGTTCCACTGGGTCCGGGCTGACAAAGCGCCCTCGATGGCTTCAATGGTATCCAGGGTTTCAGTGGGTTGATCGTCCACCAGGCCCCGGGTCCAGAGTGTAAAGCGGCCCTGCTGACGATTGAACTGTTCCACGCGACCGCTGTCGGTGGAGGCGATCATGACGATACGTCCGGCTATATCGCCTCGCCGATTAGCCTCATCCACAAAGGTATCCGCGAAGGCGCGAATAAACCGCCCGGTGCCGAATTGGAGAAACCTGACGGGGCGCTCGCTGACCGTTGAAGGCGGGTTCATCGGAGAGATGGGAGCTGCTTTAACGCAGATTGTGCACGGGAGTTAATGCCGACCCAATATAGGCAGGCCGCCGGATTCGGTTGCGCGCAACGCAGTCCTGGCTCCTTCGTATGCCCGGTCCGCCAAATCCAGCTGCGATTGTGACCGCTCCTGGCCCCGCGCAGGCCGCAGGTCATCGGATCCTGATCCACACATAGGCTGAGCGGGATTTCATGCTTAGCCACTTCCTGGAATCTGACCGGATCCGCCTGCCGGAAGGGGCACCGTGGAGGTTGATCCCGATCTCTCCGACATTGGAGTGGCGCATTGCCAGGCACCGGAGCATGGGCAGAATTGCCGTAGATTGGTTAATTTGAAGGCTGAACCGGATTGTGAATGGGTGCCTGATGCTCACTACCGCGCTCCCGAAATTCAAGCAACAGACACCTGCTGCTGGCATTAGGCATCTGCTGACTGAGACTTTTGGGAATGGTTGGGGGTGGTCTGTAGCGGGGTTTCTTCTGGTGATGGCCTTTCTCCTGAATGCGGCCCAGCTCTCGGCGGCATCAGGATCAACAGGCAAGATCGCGGGCCGGATTGTGGACGCGGACACGGGTGCTCCGGTCCCCGGAGCCGTAGTCAGAATTGAAGAAACAGTTCTTGGTGACGCGGCCGACAGCGAGGGCCACTATGCAATAATCAATGTAAAGCCGGGCACATACGCGATCGTGGCCTCCATAATCGGATACGCCACGGTGCGGATTGAGAATGTTGAAGTGTCGGCGGACCGGACTACGCGGGTCAACATTGAGCTCCGGGAGGCCGTAATTGAGGGCGAGGAGGTCGTGGTCATCGCCCAACGCCCGCTTATTGAGCAGGACCGTACGACTTCAGCGTCGTATGTGTCCGCTGAGGCTATCGAAAGCCTTCCGGTTCAGGAATTCCAGGACCTTCTGCAGCTGCAGCCGGGCGTAGCCTATGACGCATCCGGGCGCCTCCATTTGCGCGGAGGACGTCACGGCGAGGTCGCCTATATGATCGATGGCATCCCGGTCACAGACCAGTTCAGCGGCGGAAGCAAGATTGAAATTGAAAACAGCTGGGTACAGGAACTGCAGGTAATCAGCGGCACATTCAACGCGGAGTACGGCCAGGCACAGTCAGGTGTCATCAATGTTGTCTCTAAAGAAGGGAGACCCGTGCTGGGAGGGATGGTCTCGTTCTTTGGAGGCGGTCATCTGACGGGGAGAAACGATGTCTTCCTCAATTCCACATCGCCCGGACTGTCCGAGTTTAATGGAGAAATTTCCCTGGATGGTCCGATTCCTTTTCTTCCGTCGGGGGCATTTCTGATCAGCGGTCGCCTCCTTGACGCTGACGGGTGGCTGTTCGGCGAACGGAGGGTCCGGATTGACGATACGGTTCCGATTCAGGAGTTTATTCGTCAGGCCCGCCAGACATCAACCGATCATGAGACGCTGGTTGGCATTCGGATTCCCGATTCACTGCAGACGGGGGATGGCGCAAAGGTTCCGATGAATAACCGCAGGAAACTCGCACTGCATTCCTCGCTGTCGGTGCGTCCGCTACGGGCGCTGAAGGTTAGCTATTCCCTGTTTCTCAGCGGTCAGGAGCGGAAGAATTATCAGGATAGCCGCCGATTTGCCCCGGATGGTCAGCCAACGGTCACCGATCGGGGACAGAATCATATCCTGTCTCTGACCCACACCCTGACATCATCCACCTTTTATCGCATGGCTTTTTCGTTCCAGCGTGACCGGCGGAAGAGCCGTCTGTTTGACGATCCGCTGGATCCGCGATACCAGGGTGTAGCATTCGGCACCCAAGGGTTTCTGTTTGGCGGGACCGGCAACGGACGCTCCGAGACTACGCAGGACCTGTATTACGCGAAAGTGGACTTTACCAGTCAGGCGGACCGGTTCAATCTCATCAAGATGGGGATGGAATATCGGCGGCACCGCATCAGGACGCGCGAACTGGTGATTATTTCGGATGGCCCGGTATATGAGTCGCCCAATCTTCGCATTCCGTCAGAAAACACGGCCGGCAATGATGCCTATACCCAGCAGCCGCGCGAGTTATCCGCCTACGTGCAGGACAAGATTGAAATTGATGAGATTATTCTGAATGCCGGTTTGCGCTTTGACTACTGGGATCCCAGAAGCCGCATACCGACAGATCTGGAAGCCATTACCAATCCGGAGAACGGCATTCGGCTGGATACGGACTTTGAAGCGTCCGCAACGAGCTCCCAACTCAGCCCCCGGATCGGGCTGGCATTCCCGATTGCCGAAACGGGGGTGCTCCATGTGTCGTACGGCCATTTTTTCCAGATCCCGCGATTTTCGTACATCTTCACCAACTCCGAGTTTGAGGTGCAGCTGGGTGACCTGGAAACGCTGATGGGCAATGCTAATCTGAAACCGGAAAGAACGATTGCCTACGAAGTAGGCGTGCAGCAGGCTATCGCAGCTGACTGGAAGTTTGAGCTTACCGTCTATTACAAGAATATCAAGAACCTCCTCGGGCAGGAAATCATCACAACGCGTGACAAGAAGATCTATGCGCGCTACATCAACCGGGATTACGGCAATACGCGTGGGATCGTATTCTCTCTGATCCGGCAGTATCGGGGGAGCCTCGGCGCGACGGTGGATTACACCTACCAGATTGCCCGCGGTAATGCTTCGGATCCCAACGCGGTCTTCTTTGACCACCAGGCCAGTCCGCCGCGCGAAAGTGAGAAGCAGATTCTCCCGTTGGACTGGGATCAGCGCCATACGCTGAACGGGACCCTGATCATGGGCAATCCCCGCAGTTGGACGCTGAGCCTTATTGGCCGCTTCCATACCGGCCAGCCTTATACGCCCACCGATCCCGGCAGCGCCCTGGCAGAGCAGTTTGAGAACAGCGAGTGGAAGCCGTCGCAGGTGAGTCTGGATGTAAACTTCAACCGCCGCTTTCAATGGGGAGCGGTGCGCGTGAAGTTGTTTGCGCGGGTGCATAATGCGCTGGATCGGCTGAATGCGGACCGCGTGTATTCCAGTACCGGTAATCCGGCGCATCCGTATCGAACGGTGGGTGAAGCGGAAATTCTCGCGCAGAATCCCAATTTCACCGTGGATGAGATTAATCTGAGGCCGGACTTTTATTCCGAACCCCGGCGGATTGTCGCGGGGGTTGAACTGGGTTTTTGATGATGCGAATGCTTGCAGGCAATCGCCCGAATTGGCGGGCACTTTGGCCGTTGCCCTGTTCGGCGGCCGGCATGCCGGGTTGGCATCCGGCACCGATCGGGTGGGGGCTGCTGCTGCTTGCTTTTGCTTACGGTGCGCGGGCACAGACCCGTCCCGAAGCGGGCAGAGATCAGCGTCGCACGGGCATCCATGATGGCAACCTGGTCTACACCCGCTATTCCAATTACGGCAACCTGGGATCCCGGTACGAGCCGCCCAAGATGGAGTGGCCGAAAGGCTCCGGCACCTGGTATGGATTTGAATTCATCATGATGGCTGGCGCGGAAGTGCAGGATGCCAACGGGAGACTCATTAGAGTCGTATCCGAGAATTACACCAATCCGGGATCCTTTGATATCAGCCCCGACGGTTCGCACACCTATGGATGGGAGCCCCTGGCGGATTATTTCAATCCGGGAGCCGCCAATGTGCACAATTATCCCGCCATGAGCCACCTCGCAGAAACATGGCCGGCTTCGTGGCCTCATGATTACCCGGGCCCGGCAGGATCCCGGGATGGGCGGTGGAACGGGGAGTTCGGCTCCTTTGTCCGGGCTGATCAGGAGAGCTATTACGTCATGGATGACCGCAACAATGACGAATTCGACTACTACCCGTTTGTCGGCACTCCGCAGGACTCGGCAGCTTTCCCGTCCGGTCTGCGGGGGCTGGGTCTGGAAGTAAGAGTTCGCGGGTACCAGTGGGTTTCTGTTCAGGCCGAGGATATACTTATTGTCCGCTACGACATCAAGAACGTCAGCCACAAGCTGCTCAGGCGCGTTGTATTCGGCATGTATGTCGATCCTGCTGTTGGGGGGCAGGGTGATTCAGTCGATGATTTTGCCGACTTTGAGCAGGTTGATGATATCGTCTATATGTGGGACCGCGACGGAATAGACAACCGCGGTCGCCCGGGAGTAGGGTATTTCGGCTTCGCTTTCCTGGAGAGTCCCGGAGATCCGCTCAACGAAATAGATAATGATCAGGATGGCATTGTTGATGAGCGGCAGGACAACCCTCGCGGCATCATGGTCGCCGGGCAGGATGAGATTGAGGCCTATGTGGATTCCCGATATGATCGGGCCCAATTTGAAAGTTTTTACGGATCCTTATCCCTGCGCCCGGCCTTTGAGAGCGGAGTGTGGTGGACAGGAGATGAGGACATGGACTGGGTGCCCTATCTGGATGCCAACGGAAACGGACAGATGGATGCCGGGGAATTGATTCTTGACGACACCGGTTCCGACGGACTGGCCCCGCAGGCGGAAGGCTACACAGGGCCTGACACCGATGGCACCGAAGGTAACGGGATTCCAGATGAAGGTGAACCGAACTTCGGCAAGACCGACAACGATGAATCGGATCAGATAGGCCTGACCAGCTTTGTGCTGCGTCCGGCCGGGAATGTCAGTGATGATGCCCGAACCTGGCGCGAAATGGAGCCGGGGAGTTTCGGCGGGTCCATGCCCAGCAACCTGGCGTTCATTTACGGATCAGGTTACTTCGAGCTGCCGAGGGAAGAGACGCGCAAATTTGCCATTGCTAACCTGTTCGGGCGTGACTTTGATGATATTCTGCGCAACAAACGCACGATGCAGCGGATTTACGATGCCGATTATTCCTTTGCCCGGCCGCCCAACAAGCCGACGCTGACGGCTGTTCCGGGGGATCGAAAGGTTACCCTGATGTGGGACAATCGGGCCGAGTTCTCCCGTGACCCGATCTACGGGCGCGACTTTGAGGGATATCTGATCTACCGTTCTACGGATCCGTCTTTCAATTCAATCAAGACGATCAGCGATGCCTTCGGCAACCCTACGCTCTGGAAGCCGATCATGCAGTTTGACATCAAGAACGGGCTATCGGGTCCGCATCCGATTCAGATTGGCGAGTCGGGCGCGGTGTACAACACAGGAAGCGATACCGGGCTGCGGTACTTTTTTGTCGACGAGGGGCTGGACAACGGTCGGACCTATTATTACGCCGTTGCCTCCTATGACCGGGGTTATGACACGGATTTTTTTGCTCGCGGCCTGAGCAACAAGGACAAACTCACACCCATTGCACCGAGTGAGAGCTCAAAGATCATTCAGACCGACCTAGTCGGCAATGTTACCTTTGTTGACCGGAATACGGCCGTCGCGGTACCCAATGCGCCGGGTATCGGCTTCATTGCGGGGGATATAGAGGGGGACTTGGAACATGTCGGACCGGGCACCGGCCGCGTGGATATTGAGGTGGTCGTTCCCGACAGCATCCGCAGCAACGCGCAGTATTCAGTCACATTTAGCGACACCACGCGCTCTTTGCTTACGAAGGGGATTCGGATTGAAGAAGAACTGTCGGGCCGTGTCGTATATGAGGCTGCCCGGTTTGACAGCCTGGATCTGGTGACGCGGATTCGGGAGGGGATGCGTTTCAAGATTTATACCCCTGAGGCCGCCGCACCTGTGGTGTTCGGCTGGACTCAGGGTACCAGCAATGTTCGGGCCAGCATCGATCTCGTGCCGTCTGGCCGCAGTGTAGCGCTGCCGGAGGATATTGAGATTCGGATAGGTCAGCCCGGCATGGACACCAGCTTTGTGCAATTCGCTTTTGAGCAGGGAATCCCGGTCAATTTCAGTGTATCCAGTGTAACCACGGGTGAGCCGCTGGAATTTCTGTTTGAGGAGACCGCGCAGCCGGATGGCCTGTTGAGCGCTGGGGATAGGGTAACCGTTGTGTTTGATATCAGCGGATTGCGCTTCAACTTGGGATGGCGCTTTACTTTCACCGGGCCGCCTGGCGAGCAGGCGACTCTGCCGGAACAGGGAGATGTTTATGCCCTGCAGGTGTCCAAGCCCTTTTCCTCGCTCGACCGCATCGTCTTCAGGACGAGAGCATCATCGTTCGATGAGGCGCTGGCCCAAAACAGTCTGGACAACATTTATGTTGTGCCGGACCCCTATGTGGCGAGTGCCTCCTGGGAGCGTCCCCTGTTCAACCAGACAGGCAGGGGCGAGCGCCGGATTGACTTTGTCAACCTTCCGCCGAAGTGCACCATCAGGATTTTCACGACATCAGGCAAACTCGTCCAGGTACTAGAGCACGACAGTGCTCCGGAAGACGGCACCGAGAGTTGGGATCTGGTATCCAAGGATGGTCTCACGGTGGCCTTTGGGGTCTATATTTTTCATGTGGAGGCTCCCGGTATCGGCAGCAGGATGGGCAAGTTTACCCTCATTAAGTGACAACCCATGTTCGGCAGGCGGTTTGGATCGGGTGAAGTCAAAGACGTTGGACGCAACCGGTACGTCGCGCAACTCACCGTGATTCTCCTGTGCAGTCTGATTGCGGGATTGTGGCTGCCCTATCGGGTGGCTGGTCAGGAAGAGGATCGCCCGGTCAATTTTGTGGAAGATGTCACGAACGCCGGAACGAGTGCCGCCGCATTTCTGGAGATTGGGGTAGGGGGTCGCGCGCAGGCCATGGGCAACGCCGGCGTTGCGCTGGCGTACGATGCTTCATCGATGTTCTGGAATCCCGCGGCTGCTTCAGCGATGGAGGAGAAGGTTCTGGTTTCATTTGACCACACGGCCTGGTTTGCCAACACCCAGTTGGAGTATGTCGCGGCGGTCCTGGATCTTCCGCGGATTGGCGCGTTCGGGCTCAGTGTGCTGAATTTTCAGATTGTGGATCAGGCACCGGTGCGCACCATCCTTCAGCCGGAGGGCACCGGTGAATTCTACAGCGCATCGGATCTGGCGCTGTCGCTGACCTATGCCGCGCGGCTCACGCCCCGCTTTATGGCGGGTCTTTCGGGCAAGATCATCCAGGAGACCCTGTGGAACGAACAGGCCCGTGCGTTTGCCTTTGATCTGGGAATGATCTATCGCACCAATCTGCCCGGCCTGAGTCTTGCGGCCGGGCTGGCAAACTTCGGAACCGGCATGAGGATCGAGGGCCGGGATTTGCGGCGCGCGTTTGATGACGATCCCCGCAATTTCAGCAATGATAAACTCAATGTGAACCTGCAGACGGATACCTTTTCTCTGCCGCTGCTCTTCCGATTCGGCATTGCCTACCAGCGCCAGGCATCCATGCATCGCATGACGCTTGCCGCCGACGTTTTGCACCCGTCCGACAACAGCGAATCAGTCAATGCGGGACTGGAGTACACCTTTATGGATGCGGTATCCTTCCGGGCCGGAGTGGCCTCATACTTTGAGAGGGATCGAACAGGCGGATACACATTGGGTATGGGTCTGTATCACGAGCTGCTGGGACAGCTGGGCATAACCGTTGACTATGCCTACGCGACCTGGGGTGTATTGAATGCCACCCACCGCTTCACGGTCACATTGGCCCGCCGATGATCAGCCTTCGCGAGCCCGGTCATGGCAGGGGGCAGGTCGGATTCGCGGTTTTGGCATCCTGGTCGCATCCGGTTATGTGCACGGCTGCGGTACCAGGACGATCCGGGCATGCTTTCAATCCCGTCAGAAGCCGCAGCGGAATCAGCCCAGCGTATATGGCGGCACCGCGAGGGGGCCTCATTGTCCACGCTACTCAACGGCGGTGTACCATGGCCATTGTGCCTGCGTCTGAAGGGTATCAGCCAAGCGCATTACGGAGGGATGGCGGCAAATAGTCTCGCGGCTCCGGTGCCATAGGACAGGCACGCAATTCAGGAAATTTCTATCTTACCAAACTGTAACAAGACTCATTACTGCCATGAAGACTCTGGTAATTATGCTGGTTTCGATGATCGTCGGGTCGGGTGCGGCCCTGGCACAGCAAGTGCCCCGACTGATCGTCAACGAATTTCTTGCTGATCCTGCTGCAGATGCCCCCGGTGATGCCAACGGGGACGGCACGCGTAGCGGGATGCACGACGAGTTCCTGGAGCTGGCGAATATCAGTGCGGACACGCTTGACCTGACCGGCTGGAAGGTGGGGGATGATGAAGCGATCAACTTCGCCTTCCCTGATGGCTACATGCTGCCTCCAAGGGCATTTCTGGTCATTTTTGGCGGCGGCGATGTCAGCAACGTTCCGGGATACGATGCGGACCCCCTTATGACGCGCGCGTTTCAGGCAGACAGCACGGTCGGCAACGGTTTCGCGAACGGTGGTGATTACATCGTGGTCCAATCGCCGGATGGAAATGAGGACATGTATGTCGCTTACAATTCCAAGACGGGGCAGGGGCCGCCGACATCAAGTGTCGTTGAGAATATTACATTCGAATTTGAAGTGCATGTGGCCGCGGCTGCCAATGAGGATGTGTCGGTCACGCGGAACCCGGATGGCGACATTTCCACCGAGGATCCGTTCGTACAGCATACCGCGGTGAGCGCGGCTCTGTTTTCGCCGGGCCAGACCGTTACCGGCGGCGACACGGTCCCCAAGCCCCTTCCGCCCATTACCATCGTGTTCAATGAAATCCTGGCCGATCCGCCAACCGGCGATGCCGGTGATGCCAATATGGACGGCACCCGCAGCTCCACCCAGGACGAGTTTGTTGAGCTTGCCAATGTGGGTGATGCACCCGTGGATATTGGCGGCTGGATGCTCGGAGATGATGAAGGTATCGCGTTTGTATTCCCGGAAGGGTATACTGTCGGGCCCCGGGAAATTATCGTGGTTTTCGGTGGAGGAGATATTTCAAACGTACCGGGGTACGACACGGATTCCCTGATGACGCGCGTATTCCAGGCAGACAGCACGGTCGGCAACGGACTGCGTAATGGAGGCGACATCCTCATGCTGCTCTCTGACGATGGCTCCTATGACACCTGGTTTGCTTATGGCAGCAATGCTAATACGGGAGGACCAGCCGCAGGCACCTATCCGGATGGTACCGATTTTGAGATTGAGCAGGACATTGCCGCACCGGCTGGCGCGGACAATTCGGTGACACGATATCCGGATGGCAATATTGGGGTGCCGGACCCGTTCGTGCAGCATCTGCAGGTCAGCAGCAAAGCGTTTTCGCCTGGGGTTACCGTGGATGGCCGCACGAGGGTTCCGCCGCCGCAGCCTCCTGTGACTATCGTAATCAATGAGGTCCTGGCCGATGCCGCCGGTGATGCCAACGGTGATGGCATGCACGATGAAATGGAGGATGAGTTCATTGAACTGATTAACACGAGCGAAACGGACGCGGTGGATCTTTCCGGTTGGAGTGTTGGAGATCCCGGAGGGCTGACTTTCACTTTTATGGATGGCTTTATCCTGCCGCCGCTCAAATTGGTGGCCGTGTTCGGGGGCGGGGATGTATCCGCAGTGCCGGGATACAATGAAGATCCGCTCCAGTCACGGGTGTTTGCGGCCGATGGCATGCTGGGTGATGGCCTGGATGAAACCGGAGATCATGCGGTACTTGTGAGCCCTGACGGTTCTTATGATGCTTACGTCGCCTTTGGGAGCGCAAGCGGAGGGGATGCTCCGACGATTATGAGCGGCGGCATGGCCGTAGACTGGGAGTTCACCTTGAATACGGGAGCCGAAGCGGACATGGATAATTCCATTACGCGTGAGCCGGATGGCGATTTCCTCAGTGCGGATCCCTTTGTACAGCACTTGACCACCGGTGAGGGACCCTGGTCGCCTGCGACAACCATCACCGGAACGGGCGGTCTGGATGAATTCATAGATGTCCCCCATCCATGGGGGACCGGGTATGTGATGGCGTTTAATTGGTGGGAACGTGATCGGGTGGAGATTCGCGATGCACCGCAGCTCTTCCCCATTCGCATGGACGAAGGTACCATCGAGCTCTGGTTCAGGCCCGACTCAGTGCTGACCAATGACACCCATGATCCCGACTGGACGTACCTGTTCGGCAAAAATCTCGCGGGCAACAATCCCGGCGACCTGGGGGTGGGATGGCGTCGCAGCGAAGGTCGCCTGTTGTTCTTTATGCAGGATGGCACAAATACAACCAATCTGGAGCAGGGAACGGATATCCGCACGAAGTTTCATCCGCGTTGGTACCATGTAGCGGTAACCTGGGATGTGGCGGACAAGATGCGGATGTACATCGATGGCAAGAAAGTGGCCGAAATCGAATCCCAGGTGCCACTGCTGGGAGGCACGATGCAGGCGGCCATCGGCAACGGAGCCTCTGATCTCTGGAATGACCGGTATGAAGGCTTCCGCGGGATGATCGATGAGGTTCGTGTTTCGTTGGTGGACAGGTATTCCGGTGCGGACAGTTTTGAGCTCCAGACGGCCCCGTTTGAACCGGATGCGATGACTCTGGCGCTATGGCACCTTGACGAAGGGCAGGGGCCAACTACGGAAGATGCCACTGGGAACGGATTTACGGGAACGCTGGGCGGATTTGACAGCGACGGGAACTTTGACATGGCCACCATGCCGGTCTGGGTTGACGCGGCCACGCTGGTAGGAACAGAATCCGGAGCGGAAGTACCGGAGCGGTTCGTGCTCGAACAGAATTATCCGAATCCCTTCAATCCGGCCACAACGATTTCGTACACGGTACCACACACGGCGGATGTACGGATGAATGTCTATGATGTACTGGGCCGGCGTGTTGCCGTGCTGGTCGATGAGGTGATGTCTGCGGGAACCTATACGGTCAATTTCCGGGCGGATCACCTGGCCAGCGGGGTCTACTTCTATGTGCTGCACGCAGCTGATGCTCATCTGGTACGCAAGATGGTGTTTGTCAAGTAGTCCGTCAGATCGGCGGGTGGACCGAGTCCGCCCGCCGGTAATTTCCGCGGCCATCAATTAATGTTGGCCGGGTGCGGCTATCGGTCTCGTGTAAGGATGAGTTCAGGGACCTGGTGCAGTGCGATTTTCGTCTGCCTTGCAGGTATGTTGGTCGGACGAACCACCTCCGCGGGTGTGGTATTCAGGTATTTACCCGGATCAGCGGAGCTGTCTTCAAGGGTGCATCCACATTCTGTAGAGGCCGGACCGTTCCTGGATCCGCTTGAGCGTGCGGCAAGATGGCCGGGGGGTTGGGGCTACGCGCCTGTCTGGGCCGCAGAATTTGAGGGTCGGTCGTCCACACTGTGGGGCGGTCCAACAAGGGACCTGCACCAGCCTGCAGGCCCGCGACTTACCGCCGAGGTGTGGCTGCGACTGTTTGAATCCGACACATATCATTCGCTACTCAGCAATCGAATCGGATCGGAGGGCGGATTTACTTTGGGGCTGGATTCCCAAATCCCATACTTTGCGATCAGCATTGGCGGAATATTGTACCGCATCAACGGGACGCAGGAGGTCCTCACGGGACAGGATGTGTGGATTGCGGCCTCCGTCGAATACACATTCTCCCATACCCTTGTCCTCAGCATTTATCGGGACGGGAGACTGGAAGTGCAAGAGTCCATGCCGGCGACGCTTACCACCCCGTACGCCATTGCCAGGCCGTTCTTCGTAGGCACGGAGGCCACCGGAACGGAGGATGCCCCCTTTCTTACAGGCACTCTGACGGGGTTGCTGTATGCCGCAGTGGTGCGCGACTATGTGGCACATCCGTTGTATCTCACCACAGTGCCGCCGTTTGACGGAAGCAGGTATTTTGGTCTTCCCGCGTTCCATGACTATGAGCTGGGCGGGTTTGATCTGCCCATGGATCAGCGGATAGACTCTTATGCTACGCCTGTCGTTCGGAGATTCTTTCTGCCCCATGTAAACGATGCCTTCATCCCCCAGGGTACGGCCGTCCGGAGCGATGCGGCGGGTCGGGCGGAGTTCGTATATGTGTCCTACTACCATCGAACCCGCACTAATCGGCTGGCGACCCGCCGCTCCATTGTTGTTGAAATTGACGCTGTTCGGGGGCGGGCGCGTCGCACCTTTCAATTGAACGGTCTGTTGGCTACCGCTCATGTAGGGGGAATTGCCCTCGTAGGCGAAGCCCTGTACGTCGCTTCCGAGGGCATCCTGGAGCGCTATCCTATACCGGAATATGATCCGGCTGCCAGCAGGTATATCGATCTGATGCCGGACACCGACGGGACGAAACGCGTCTTGAGCAAGGCTTCCTTTGTGTCATCCTTCCAGGATACCCTGTGGGTCGGCGATTATCGGACCGCTAGTCAGCCGCAGCCCTTCCTATACGGCTATGGACTGGATGAGTCCGGTCAGATTGCACCGGGGACCGCTTCTGCCATCTACCCTATTCCACGCCGGATTCAGGGGGTTGACTTCTTTGTCGCCCGCGGCACAGTCTACGTCTTTATGGCGCGTAATCGCAGCAGTCGCGAAGCGGAGGTGCTGCGCTTCAAGCGTGCTGATCTACGTTCGGGGGCGATATCTCCATGGGAGGCCAGCCTCACCTTTCCGCATGGAATTGAAGATCTGGCCTTTGCGGAGGACGGGACACTCTGGACGAATTCCGAATCCGGTACGGACTACTACCAGCGAACAGCCGGGTGGTCTACCTTTTTCCCCTTCGTATACGGCGTGAGTATGTCGGAGCTGCTGGTGCGCGTGCCGGAACGTCAGGTTGGTCCGCCTGTGCGTTCAGACTTAGGCATGCAGGTTTTTCCGAATCCGGCGACAGACGAATTAGCAATCAGTTACATGCTGGAAAAGCCTTCTCCGGTGAGAATACAGATCATCGACCTCTTGGGCCGGCGCGCACTGGATGCCGAGTATCCGATGCAGCAGCCGGGTGCTCAACATGTGAAGATGCGGGTCAAAGATCTGGCGGCCGGTACCTACTTCGTGGTGGTGGATGCGGCGGGGCACCGGGGTCGACAATCCATCGTCCATCTCCGTTAGAATATGCGTCGATGTGCTCGGATAGGTTTGGTGCTGTTGCTGTTCCAAGTGGTAGGTGTCGGATGCGACCCCAAGGCCCCTGCAGGTTCCGGTGAATCAAGAGCCACAGTCGCCGTGGTGGATGGAGCGCCGATTTATGCCAGGGATTATGTGCTGAATTTCGAATTTGGTTACCCTCACCTGTACCCCAGCGGCAACCCCAGACTGGCGTACCTGAACCGCATGATTGACGAAAAGCTGTTGGCGCAGGAGGGTATGCGGCGAGGGCTGTTAAATCACCCGGGCATCAGGCAGTCCATCAGGGATCTGCGCGATGAACTGCTGGTCGGGCAGGTGTTCCAGCGTTATGTCAATGATAGCGTAACAGTTGCAGAGCGGGACATCATGATGGCCATGCAGGAGGAGCACACCTCGTTTCGGCTGCGATACCTGCCTGCGCCGACAAGATTAATCGCTTTGCGCATGCGCAAAGAAGCCCAAGAGGTGGGATTGGCGGTGGCGACGCAATCGTTTCTGTCCCGGAATGAGCGTGGCCTGACCCCGTCGGACTTTGAGAGCGGCTATGTAAGGTATCACGAACTTCCCCCCGACCTGATGGCAGCCATCATCGATTTGCCGGTAGGCGAGATTTCAGCACCGGTCTCTTTTCGCGGTCAGTTCCTGCTGCTGGAGGTAATTGAAGTGCGCCGGGAACCGGTATCAATGTCCGGCGCAGAGCGTCAGGCTGCGGAGCAGGTTGTGTTCAACAGGCAAGCTAAGGCGCGGGCAGGCGACTTTATTGACGCAATGATGCGGCCGCTGGGTGTGCGTGTGAAGTCGGCCCCGTACCGAATGCTAAGGGAGTTGCTCTGGCAGTTGTATCCGCGGCTGACTCCGCATCACAACCTTCTGGATGCCTTGCTGGAGGTCAACATTGCCGACTCACTCCGATTGGATGAAACCCTGATCACAACTTCCCGAGGTGACTGGACGGTCAGGGAATTTCTGGCAGGTTTCCCGGCCGCCCGATATCCCCTGCGACATGGAACACGATCGGCATTTGAAAACGACCTGTACGATGCGATCGGTCTCACGCTTCGTGACCATTTCTTCGTAAAGCGAGCGTTGGCGGAGGGTATGGACAAAGATTCGTTGTTGCGCCATGAGCTGGCGCTTTGGACGGATAAGTGGGTGTATCGCGCTTTGCGTAATGAGCTTGGCGATAACCGGGAATCCGTACCGGAAACGGTGCTGCGCTTGCGGGAACGTTACCCGATAATCATTCACCATTCCGTACTGGACACGCTGTCTTTGTCGCCGCCGGGCGGAGCAGGGCTGACTGTGCTCAAGGGACATACGCTGCGCCCGGCTTTTCCGGTACTTGATCCCGACTGATAGTCTGAATTGCGGGCTGGCATAAGAGTCATACGGAGCCTATGCGGCGCGAACTCTTCATTGACAGAATCCGAAGCGAAGACCGCTTGTGGGATGTGATCATCATTGGAGGGGGAGCTACCGGACTTGGGGCTGCGGTGGATGCTGCCTCAAGAGGGTTTCGGACGGTACTGCTTGAGCAGAGCGATTTTGCCGCGGGGACTTCCAGCCGCAGTACGAAGCTGATCCACGGCGGTGTCCGGTACCTGAGGCAGGGCAATCTGTCACTTGTTCGTGAGGCATTGCGCGAGCGCAGCCGGCTTTTTCGGAATGCGCCGCATCTCGTGCGAAACCTGAAATTCATGCTGCCGGCCTATTCCAGGTGGGAGAGACCGTTTTACGGCATGGGACTTAAGGCCTATGATCTTCTGGCCGGCCGGCAATCACTGGGTAAGTCACACCTGGTTTCACGGGCGTGCACGCTGAATGACCTGCCCGGCATCCGGTCCGGGGGTCTGCGCGGCAGTGTGGCCTACCACGACGGGCAGTTTGATGATGCCCGTATGGCCGTGGCGCTGGCTCGTACCGCGGTTACCTACGGAGCCGCGGTAGTCAATCATGTCCGCGTCGCGGGTCTCCTCAAAGCACACGGCAGGGTTAACGGTGTGGTCGCTCGGGACCTGGAAACCGGCACGGAAATGTGCGTTGCCGGGCATGCGGTCGTAAATGCAACAGGTGTCACTGTTGACGCGATCCGGAGAATGGACAGACCGCAAGCGCCCGCAATGGTACGTCCCAGTCAAGGGATACATGTGGTCGTAAATCGGTCAGTATACCCTTCACGGCACGCGCTGCTTATCCCCAGGACTACAGACGGACGTGTACTCTTCGCTGTGCCCTGGCTGGGGCGGGTCCTGCTGGGGACCACCGATACTCCGGTACACGAGACTGTTTTGGAACCGTTTCCCGGTCTGGCCGAGATTGAATACCTGATAAATCATGCAGCCGGATATCTTGAGCGCCGAATTACGCCTTCAGATGTGCAGGGTGCCTATGCCGGATTGCGGCCCCTGGTCAGAAAGAGCGACGACCAGGATACGGCGGCCATTGCAAGGGATCATGTCGTCCGAATTTCCAAGTCGGGTCTGATCACCGTTGCCGGTGGGAAATGGACCACTTACCGCAGGATGGCAGAGGCCGCCATCAATACGGCGACCCAAGTGGGCGGGCTTGAGGTCCGCCCGTGCATCACCAGGAATCTGCCGCTGCACGGATGGCAGCCCCCCGCTGATGAGGGGAAGACTTTGCATCGGTACGGCTCGGACCGATCTCAAGTGGAGGCAGTGATCGGTGACGTTAACAACGGGGAGGTCCGCCTTCACCCTGACCTGCCGTATCTCAGAGGCGAGGTTCACTGGGCGGTCCGGCATGAAATGGCCCGCACAGTCAGTGATGTGCTGGTGCGCCGTATACCCCTTCTGATCCTGCACCATAAAGCGGCCCTTGCGTGCACCCCGGTCGTTGCACGGATCCTGGCGAAGGAATTGGGGCGCGACGAAGCCTGGATAGAAGCCCAGATTGAAGCCATGGATCGACTGGCGGCAGCCTGTCTGCCCGCACCCTACGGCGCACAGCCAGGAACGGATAGCTGACAAAATCCAGAGTCAGTCACGGCGGACCGCTATCGCCAGCATGTAGCGGGTGCGACAGATTCGACCTATCTTTACCCAATGGCAGGTGCCTCAGAAACGGATCTGCTTCCGCTGTAGTTCACCTCTCAGTGCGCCCGGATGAAACGCGCGGTCCGTGCGCTGCCTTCAGATGCGATTGAAAGTCGCCCTGGTAAGTGCGGGTGAAGGTCAAGTAGGTATCGTCAGGGCAGGAACTGGCGGATCCAGGTGATGAGACAGGAAAGGCTATTCAGTTGAATCCGCTCATTGCGGCCTGAAGGGTGCTGAATCCATTCGGCGCGGTGCGGCGTTGGTATTGTACATGGAATCTGATCGCGATGGTAATTCTGTTTATGCTCTTGATGGCGGTCCAGGTGGCTGCGGGTCAGCCACACCCGCACTTTGATATTCAGGGGCATCGCGGTGCCCGGGGACTGCTGCCGGAGAACGCCATGGCGGGTTTCCTGCGAGCCGTAGATGTGGGAGTAACGACGCTTGAGATCGATGTTGTGGTCTCGGCAGATTCGGTGGTCGTGGTTTCGCATGAGCCCTGGATGTCTGCGACCATCTGCAGCGATCCGGAGGGGCAGGCTATCATTCAAGGCAGGGATCACAACATTTTCGAAATGGAGTACGAATCCGTGGTCCGTTACGATTGCGGCAGCCGAGGGCATCCCGGGTTCCCGCATCAGGAAAAGCAGCCCGCGGTAAAACCGCGACTGTCCGAGGTCATCATCCTTGTGGAGGAACATGTTGCCGGCCGGGGCACAGCACGGATGCGGTACAACATTGAACTGAAGTCCCGCGTGGAATGGGACGGCACATATACGCCGCCGCCGGCTAAATTTGTACGTCTGGTATATGAGGTCGTGGTCGCAGCGGACATTATGAATCGCGTCACAATCCAGTCATTTGATGTTCGGACGCTTCAGGCTGCCCGTCGCCTCGGGGCTGCGTGGAGGCTTGCGGTTCTGGAAGGATCGGATCGGGATATGGCTTCTGTGATTGATCGGCTCGGCTTCACCCCCCACATCTATTCGCCCAATTATAGGCTGGTTGATGCGTCCGTTGTGGAAGCTGTCCACGCACGCGGCATGCTGATTATTCCATGGACTGTCAATGAGGTCGAGGAAATGAAGCGCCTTGTGGACATGGGAGTGGATGGCCTCATCACCGATTACCCGGACCGTGCGTTGGCGCTGGACGCTCCGTGACTCGTTGGCATATGCGGCCTCCAGGTGCCATTCGTCGGTGCAATGTGGCCAGTTCGGGATGTGGGTGTCATGCAGGGCCCGTCAGTGCTGTTGCGTAAGCGGGCGGTACCCACATCCTGACGGGAGTATGATGCAAAGCCTCCTACATTCCTGGCCGAATGGCCTCCAGTTCTCTGTTCTGCTCACTTGGGATCTTGCTCCGCAGGCGAGGAGCCATCTGACTTATGATTTCAGGAGATCAACATCCTGTCGCCGATACCTGCTCTGAGATGGTCAGCTATCCGCACCTGGCGACTATCCGGTATTGCAGCGGCCGTTGGTGACATCGTTCCCGATTCGTGCATGAGATTCCCATTATGGGTTTGGGCTAATTCCGGTAACTGTGGGTTCCTGGCAGAATATGCCGCGCAGCAATTCGATGCCTTCCAGTACGTGTTCCGGCAGACCGAGCAAATCAATATATACCGCATGGTCAAGGGCATGTCTGACCTCGTCCTGGTCCAAATACTGGATTTCACGAAGCTCTTTAGCAGCGAACTGATCAATCAGGTCCGATGCCATCTGCAGCTGTGTGGAGTCCAGACGTTGCGTGTCAATTGTCGGCAGCGACGGAATTGTGCTCACACTATGCCTGGCCCGGCCAGACTGTTGCTTGCTGCCATAATACCAATGTGCAATGCAACCTAATGTGCTGTTGCTCCATAGAACGAAGGCAGCCTCTTTCTCCCTGCTGCCCATGCATACATTGGGCATGGCAGTACCCCCAATGGAGCATTCTTTGGTGAACGCTGCTGTAAGGCATTGGCTCGTTAACCGAGTATTCCTATTGGTGTGCGCGTAACTTGCCACACGCCAGACTGCGTCCGCCTTTTTTTCCCTTCCGTCAATCAGTTTACCCTCACTGTCCGGACTTACGACCAACGATTTTTGAGTATGCTTATCGTTGGCCCACAGCATCGGCCACTCCGGGTTCCTGCTAAGCGGAACCCGCTCAAATGGTGCGCTTTTTCCGTTTGCGATGTTGATATCGTTCAGGCTTATCGTGGCTTGGGTTTCAATTCGGGCAATGGGAACTTCAGCACGGATATTCCTGGGAAGTCGCAGCGCTCCCGAGCTTAGCTGATGCGCTACCTGAGCTAGGCGCAGGTTACGAATACCAACCGCACACCATCCGGTATCTCCCTCCAGATCCCCACGAATTATTGACCCTACCAGGTCTCCACCCACGGCTATCCTCCTGCCGCCTGTAAGCGATCCCGTCAGTGCTGGCACATCATCTGCTATCTCAACAACGCTCCTGGCGACTTCATAGGCGCTTATTGTACTGAGGAGCTTCTGGTGCAGGTTCACATAGGTGATGGAGCGGTCAGACGACCCAGATCGAGCCAGCAGTAAAATCTCGCCCATCCTTGTGTCGGCACTCAGGGCCCGAGCCCCCTTGCCATCGGGTGCATCTGCTATGGAGACGACCATGACTTCACCGAATTTCCCGCAAACCTCTCGCCGCAGGTTACTCCAGGCATCGCCGACAGCACAAGTCATCGGGAGGACAAAGGCAACTTTTCCGCCCTTCTTCACCATTTGTGCCGCCACATCAAAGAACGCGGTCCCCAGCCCGGCCTTTCCGTGAAAAGCTCCCTTACCCGTAAACAGCTTGGATTGCCGCTGCCCCATCAACTTCTGTTCCCGCTGCCTGGTACTTAGGCCCCGGTAGGGTTTAACGTGCTCTCCCTCATAATCCCAATCCGAACCTGCCCTTGTATAGGGTGGATTCATGATGACCACATCCTGCGAGAAGGCAGGTGCCGCGATAAACATCGCCTCGCTCCGCTCACCCTGGCCCCCAATGATCAGGCTCGGCGGCCGTACCGGGAATAAGGACTCAATCCGCGCTCGTTCACTGGTTGTGTCGGACAACTCCAGTGAACCCAACCTTACATCATCAATGTGCTTGGCTTCCGTAACTCCGGGAAGCCGACCATAAGCAGGAATGATCACCCTGGTGCTGCGGTAAGGCATCGACGGATACACACTAGACAACATTGATGCCGTCAGATGGGCAGCCGAGGGCACGATGTCAGCAGCAGTTAGACCGTGCTCCATCATGTGCTGGTGGTCATCTTTCGGATTTCCTCCGGCCAGGACCTGCAAGAAAGACAGTCTCTGGTATGCCGCGTGGATCAGCGTTCCGGTCCCGCAGGCAAAGTCGGCTATCTTGAACCGGCGGTACCGGTTGGCATCACTCCAACGAGGTATGGCTAAGTGAGCCAGAAAAGCAGCCGTTTCCGGACGCGTATAGAAGGTGGCCAGAAACTTCCGGTCGGCCATGAACCGCTGATACACCACGCCAGATAGATCCTCGGAATTGACCACACCAAGTTGGATCAGTTGTACCGCCGTACTTGCGATAATTTGAACCAGTCTAAGTGCTGCCGATGGGCTGTTGATCTCAGCCAGCACTCTCTTGGCCAATTCGAAAATGGGCCAGTAATTGATATCCAAAATGCGTTCCCACTCAAGCAGCACCCCCGCCTGCGTCAGATCCCCTGCGGCCTTCATCTGATCAAGGTTGCGCACATCAAGAGTTTCGGCGAGCCGCTGCTGAAAAACGGCTGCATTAACCATTACCGTAGCGGCAATCCCCATGGCCTGGCTTAGCGTCTTTCCATCTTTACCGCCTATCTTCTGCCGGAGCACCTTGGAGAGTCTGCGTAGCGTGGCCTCATTCCGGCCAATCGACGACTCAAGCACATGAATCGCACCATCAATCTGAATTTGCAAGGTCTGAATTGACCGTTCCAGCGCATCAACGGGCCTGCTGGCATGCAGCACAAACCAGATCAAATCATCAAGTTTGCCTGAAATGAACCCTCTGTCCGGGTAGCGCAGCTGCGGTTTGTGCACATTCGTCCCCGGCTGATAGAGAGCATATTGAAACCTGTACAAGCTCAGCTGCCCTAAGGCTTCATCCTCATCGTGGCAGCACTTGAAGACCGGATCACTCAAGAGGGCCACAACCGACTGAACGGGCTGGCCATTGGCCAGAGTGAATCCAAGCCGATCAAAAGCTTCCTGTTCAACTCTCAGCCTTGAGCCGGGGAGATCATACTCATTCTCCAGGATTACCGGGACACGCCCGGAGGAGGTTACCAATATGTCAGGCTTCTTGCGTGGATCCTCCGGAAAGACTCCCAGCCGCTCCGCAGTCACGTCCCAGCTCTTCACTTTTGACCGAATAGCCTTAGCAATTGTGCGGTTTAAGCTGGACTCCGTAAAGGTGGCCATGGCTGAATGTGATAGTCAGAATCTCAATCTGTGCGACATTGCTGTGAATCTCCAATTTATGCCATTCAAAGTGATTCAAGGGTAGGCCGGAATCCTCTTGAACTGCGGGGTTCCGGGAGAAAGCCGATTGATTCAACCCTTTATCAAGGCGGGCAGCGCCCCCTCCTGTCGCTACCGGCTGTCTCAGGGGCCAACGCTAAACACCATCGGCAGCCAGAGGCTCAGCTGCGGCACATATGTGACTACCATCAGCGAGATCACCATCGCCAGAAACAGCGGCAGCAGAGGTCGGGTCACTTTCGCAATCGTCGTTTCAGCGACACCCACACCAACAAACAGCACGCTGCCCACCGGCGGCGTGCAGAGCCCGATGCACAGGTTGAGCACCATGATGATGCCGAAGTGAATGGGGTCCATGCCCATGGCCGTGGCTATGGGCAGGAAGATCGGAGTAAAGATGAGTACGGCCGGTGTGATGTCCATAAACACCCCCACACAAAGCAGGATCACGTTAATCAGCAGCAGAATCACGATCCGGCTTTCTGTTACGCTCACCAGGAATTCGGTAAGATTCTGCGGGATATTGACGTAGGCCATGATCCAGGCCATACCGACGGAAGTCCCTACCAACAACAACACTACGGCCGTAGTCGTGCTGGCTTCCACCAGGATTCCGGGCAGGTCCCGCCACGTAATCTCCCGGTAAACCAAGGCTAGAATCAGCGCGTACAGCACCGCTACAGCCGCCGCCTCGGTAGCGGTGAAGAAGCCGGCCACGATGCCGCCCATGACGACGATCAGCAGTGTCAGGCTGGGCAGCGCGTCCAGAAACCGCCACAGAATATTGAGGCCCAGCGGCACCCGCACACCCCGATAATTGCGTCTGACCGCAATAACCCCCGCGACCACCATCAGGGTAAGCCCCACCAGAATCCCCGGCAGATATCCGGCTAGGAACAAGGCGGCGATGGAGACACCTCCACTGGCCAGTGAGTAGACAATCAGTATGTTGCTGGGCGGGATCAGCAGGCCGGTCGTGGCAGCCGTAATGTTGACTGCAGCCGCATAATTGCGGTCATACCCGTCTTTTTCCATCTGCGGGGCCATGATCCCGCCTACGGCCGAAGCTGCGGCCACCGCTGACCCGGAAATCGCCCCGAACAGCATCGATGCCAGCACATTGACATGGGCCAGACCGCCGGGCAGCAGCCCCAATAAAGATCGTGCAAACTGGATCAGTCGCCGAGCCATACCGCCGCGGTTCATGATGTGTCCGGCCAGTATAAAGAACGGGATCGCCAGCAGAGCGAAGCTGTCCAGGCCGGTGGCGATGCGCTGAGCTTCGGTTGCGAGGGCTGGCAGAGGCCCCATACTGACCAGCATGGTTGCGAGCGAGGCGAGACCGATGCTGTATGCGATCGGCACACCCAACAGCAGCAGGCCGGCGAAGGTGCAAACCAGCACGAGTATTTCCACTAATTCCATCAGGCGGCTCGTCGCATGTCGTCGATCAGATCAAGGGTGGCATAAAACGCAATCAGCAGCCCGCTCAGCGGCAGGGCCAAATAGACGTAGCCGAGCGGCACCTGCAGACTCGCGGAAGTCTGTCCCAACTTGAGCATCACCCAGACCAGTCTCGTACCCCCGCCAAAGAGTGCCGACACCGCAAACAGGATCGCGCAGACCCCGACCGCGATGCGCAGCAGTCGGGCCCGCCGGCCGGACAATCTGCTGGCGAGAAGGTCTACGGCCAGATGCTTGTGCCGCCCTGCCGCGTAGGCAGCCCCGATGAGGCCGACCCATATCATCAGGTAGCGGGCGAGCTCTTCAGTCCAGGAGCTGGGATCGCGCAGCACAAAACGCGTAAAGACCTGCCAAAGGACAGTGAGCACCAGCGTGCCCATCAGCACTGCCACCGCCCTGGCGAGTACGGAATCCACGATACCGCGCGCATGCACCATTCCTACGGCGAAACCGCCTGAATCCGTTCGATGAGGGCAAGAATGACTGGATCATCCCGGTAGGCCTCGTAGAGGCCGGTTACCCGCGCCGCAAAGGGGGCCTTATCAGGATAAATGACTTCCACGCCCGCTTCCTGTACTTTGGCCAGCGCTTCCCGGGTAGCTTCCGCCCACAGGGTCTTCTGGTATTCCGCAGATTCCGTCGCCGCTTCCTGAACCCATTGCTGCTGCTCCGGCGAAAGCCGTGACCAGGTGATGGTGCTGATCAGGAGCACATCCGGCAGGCCGGTATGCTCATCCAGCGTGTAGAACCTGCAGACCTCATAATGCCGGGAAGTATAGAAGGAGGGAGGGTTGTTTTCTGCTCCATCGACGACTCCCTGCTGCAGCGCGGTATACAGTTCGCCCCAGGAAATCGGCGTGGCTGAGCCACCCAGGCTGTTGACCATATGCACCTGGGTGGCAGATTCCAGCGTGCGGATCTTGAGCCCAACCAGGTCATCTGGCGAGTGTATCGGGCGATCCTTGGTGTAAAAGCTGCGACTGCCCGCATCGTAAAACGTCAGGCCTCGGAGCCAGTACGGTTCGCTGGAGAGGAGCACTTCCCGGCCAATCGGACCCTCCAGTATGCTGAACCGATGGGCCTCATCTCTGAAGAGGTAGGGCAGGCTGAGCACCTTGTACTGGGGGGCGAAGCCTTCCAGTACGGCTGAGGCAACCTTGGTCATGCCGAGACTGCCCAACTGCAGCAGCTCCAGCAGCTGCCGCTCGGTCCCCAACTGCTGGTTGGGGTAGATCTGTATGCGCAGCGTGCCCCCTGATTTTGCATCCACCCGCTCCTGCATGTACACCATGGCCTGGTGTACCGGATGATTGGTGTCCAGGCCGTGGCCGAGCTTTATGGTATGCACACCGGCTGAGGGTCCGCAGCCAGCCACAAGTACCATCAGCAGCAGGAGCGTCGCCCTTACCATTCGTCCTCAAATCCGGGTTGGGTTACGATGCGTGCCCAGTCGCGTTCGTTCTCGGTGTAGGCACCCAGGCACCAGACAAACATGAAATCAACCGTCGGTGGAGCCATCGTGTCATGATAATTGGGGGTCACATTGATGGCCTGCTCATCAAACAGGTGGACGTATGTGTTCAGTGTTTCCAGAGGGCGGGCGCAGTTTTGGAGTACATAGGGTATCGCGCCAGGTATCACGGACGCGCACCTGAAATGATAGATTTCCTCTTTAGCATCCCTTCCGAGTCCGCTCGGCCCGTCAGGACCGTGAAAATGAGGCGGATAGCTGCCGACACCACCGGGCTGCTGCATGAAGGTGTCTCCGAACAGCAGGCGGCACGCCTGTATGTTCTGATCTACGAGCTTGTAAACGGTGCGCCGCGTCATGGGCCGCTTGGTACCGACATCGGCCGCCAACGGGGTGCCCTCAATGTCCGAATGGCGTACTCGGCAGGTGGGGTGTCTGGTGTGGCAGTCGATCGCCCGATATTCGCTGACATCGGCGAGTTCATGGTCGCATCTCACCTCAACAGATTCGCCGATGCCGGCATACACAACATCCCCCATCTCCAGGTCAAACTCACCGGCCTGAGTGGTAAGGGTAGTCCGGCCCCGGTTGACATAAAAGACCGCTTCCTGGTTCGGGGGTAAAGTAACGCGTATCGGGGTATAACCGGGCGCTTCAGGCTGCAGCGCAATCCGGGCCATGCGCAGGTATCGAAAACTTGAGTTGTCGCCGGTAATGATCTCTTCACGAGCATTGAGCACAGGGCGCGTGTCAAACAGCTCCGCGCTGCGCAACTTTTCCCGGCCGAGTACAACGGCGCGTCCGGTGGAACGTCGGGCATTGGGGGAGAGCGGCGGTGTCGTGACGAAATTCCCGATCAGGCGTGAAGCGATCATAACGAAACAGAGTTGAGCTTACCCTCAAAAATACAGCGCAGATGCAAACGTTTTTGCACAATGATTTTCTGCTGCAGAGTGATGCAGCCAGACGGCTCTACCACGACCACGCGGCACCGATGCCGATCGTGGACTACCACTGCCATCTGCCTGCAGAGGACATCGCAAACGACCGCCGATTCACCAATCTGACACGGGCGTGGCTGGAAGGCGATCATTACAAGTGGCGGGCGATGCGCATCAACGGCATGGAGGAGAGCTATTGCACCGGCAATGTATCGGACCGGGAAAAATTTCAGGCCTGGGCGCGCACAGTGCCCCACACCCTGATGAACCCGCTCTATCACTGGACCCACCTGGAATTGCGCCGGTATTTTGGAGTCGATGAGCTGTTGAATGCGCAGTCCGCCGACGCGATCTACGATGCGTGCAGTGCCCTGCTGCAGACGGAAGACTTCAGTTGTCGGAATCTGCTGCGGAGGATGAATGTGCGGCTGGTCTGCACGACGAACGACCCCGCGGAAACACTCAGCGCTCACGAGGCCATTGCCGGAGGTCCGGGAGGTCTGATCGTCGTCCCGGGATTCAGGGCAGACCGCGCTTCGGCCATTCAGAATCCGGCGGTATGGCGCGGGTATCTGCAGGACCTCGGAACCGCGGCAGATATTGACATCCGCTCGCCGGACACCCTGTTGGAAGCTTTGCAGCAGAGGCACGATTACTTTGCGGCACACGGGTGTGTGGTAAGCGATCATGGTGAGGAAACGCTGTACGCGCAGCAGTATGCCGCCTCTGAGGTAAAGGCCGTTTTTGATCGTTCAATGCGGGGACTTGTGCCTACCCACGCGGATGTGGCTCTCTTCAAGAGCTGGCTGCTGTATGAACTCGCACTAATGGATCACGCTAAGGGTTGGGTGCAGCAGTTTCACCTGTCGGCCTTGCGCAATACCAACAGCCGCGCACCTGCGCCGGACAGCGGCTATGATTCCATTGGGGATTTTGCGCTGGCCGAACGGGTGGCCCGGTTTCTGGACCGACTCCATTCCACCGGGCAGCTGGCCAAGACGATTTTGTACTCGGTGAATCCGGCACACAACGAGGTGTTGGCTTCAATGTGCGGCAATTTCTCCGAGCATCCGGTGCCGGGCAAGATCCAGTTCGGAACAGCGTGGTGGTTCATGGATCAGATTGATGGTATGGTCCGGCAGCTCACAGCTCTGGCCAACATGGGCCTGATAAGCCGATTTGTGGGGATGCTGACGGACTCCCGGAGTTTTCTGTCGTTTCCGAGACACGAATATTTTCGGCGGATCCTTTGCGACATGATCGGCGGCCAGATGGAGCGCGGCGAGTTGCCAATGGATACGGACTGGATGGGAAAAGTGGTACAGGATATCTGCTTCACCAACGCCTGGACGTATTTCGGATTTGACCGCATCCGCCAGCGGTGACCCGGAAATGCCGTTGATCCCGTTCCGGCAAGCGTCTCGCCGGGCACTCCAAGGGCACCACGCCCGGGAGGCTGCCGAGATGTAGGATGTTACCGCTCCAGTTCTGTTCTGCGCGGCGGGCTCAGCAGGATTATATCGGGAACCTCATCCGCACCAACCGTCACGCACCCGAATGAATAAAAGGAGCCTTTTGCAAGACTCCGGGACGTGCCAATATCCAACTCGTATGATTGCGCAATGGCCTCGGAAGCTGGGGCATCTGCACGTGGAGGTTGCGGGGCCTGCGAAACGTGAAATAGGCAAAACCCCGTGATTCACGCGTTTTGCAAGAGCTTCATAAGAGCCTTTATGTCTTGCTGAATCTGGATCCCCAAGCACAACAGCCACCATGTTCGTTGCCGCTTTCCATCCACGCAGCCGCAAGACTGAGCGTGCCGGTCACCTGCTGCGTTATCGCTCCTACCGACCTCCTGAGACCCATAGAGAGAAAACTGACTCAAACCCGACGAGTCAATACTCAGTCCGCTGCTATCTGGGAGTCGTGTTCACAGCTACGACAAAGGGATTCTTAGGGAAACTATGATCCGGGATCCCCAAACAGACGGAAATCAGCTCAGATAACAGGCCGCGATGCGAAAAAGCTTGCCAGCTAAGCCACCAGAAGGGCGATGATACCGGGTTTACCGATGGGTAACGGCTTTTTGTGCGCCGATAATATGCCCCCAGACGCGAATTTTCAAGTTCGGACGGGGAAAGCCCCGGCTTGAGACATTAGCCGTTCGTCAAGATGGTGAGCACCGAGATTAGAATGCCCGGAAAGGCCACCCCCAGCCCGATCATCCATTTGATCCGATTGATTTGCGCTTCAAGTCTGGTACCGGCCATATTTTCAACATTCTTGATGATGTAGTGGACCTCATGCCCTTTGAGACCTAACCGCTTGAGTATCCGAAACATCTCGGTACTCCGTCTTGGCGGGTGTCGGCCATGCGGATTGGACGTACGAGTCTGCTATGAGATTCCAAAGGTGCAGGCGGTCATTTGAGCCATTTACGGAAGGTTTGGAGGGGACATAGCTGCCGGACATGCTCAATGATGTGTATTTCGTCTTCTGGATTGCTGCCCAAGCGCTGCAACCGCGCCATTAAGTCGTCCAGCGCTTCATGGACGGACTGCCTACAGGGTTTGATTCCGGGATTGCGGCCGCCCGAAACGGGAAGGAGCCGGATGCCGCTCATAGTGAAACACCGCGCTTCCAGGGGATAAAGTCATGCTGGCGCAGGCGGGAGGCCCGGGTGGTTTCTGTGCCGCTGGCAACACGAATAACCAGCTCCATTATGGCTTCGCCGGTTTCCTCAATTGTGGCCTGCCCGGCAATAATGCCCCCTGCATCCAGATCAATCAGGTCCGGCAATCGTAAGGCCACACCTGAATTGCTGCTGATCTTGATGACCTGAGCTACGGGATTGCCGGTGGGCGTGCCCATGCCGGTCGAAAAAAGGATGATTTGTGCTCCCGCCCCGGCCAGCCCCGTGGTGGACTCAACATCCCCTCCGGGTGTGCAGAGCAGATTCAGCCCGCTCGCGGTAGCATATTCCGGGTAGTCCAGGACCGCGGCGATGGGAGCCGTGCCGCCCTTGCGGGCCGCTCCGGCACTTTTCATTGCGTCAGTGAGCAGTCCGTCCCGGATGTTGCCGGGTGAGGGATTCATCTCAAAGCCGGTGCCTACTGCCTCTGCCAGCGCCGCGTAATCCCGCATGATTGACGCAAACCTGGAGGCCACCTCAATCGATCCGCAACGGTCAATCAAGGCCTGTTCAACTCCGCAGAGTTCCGGAAACTCTGCCAGTATCGTACGACCTCCCAGTTCCACCATGAGGTCACTGGCGTGTCCAATGGCCGGATTGGCGGAAATCCCACTGAATCCATCTGAACCTCCGCACTCCAATCCTAAGGTCAAACGGCTTAGGGGTGCCGGCGCGCGGCGCTGTTGATTGATCAGTTTGAGACCTTCAAACGTTTCATTGATGGCCTGGGTAAGCAACCGGTCGGCACTGGAAAAATCCTGCTGCCGGTACACCAGCAGCGGCTTATCAAAATCAGGATTCCTGTGGGCCAGTTCCTCCATCAGCAGATCTATCTGAGCGTTCTCACAGCCGAGACTCAGTAGGGTGGCTCCACCTACATTGGGATGGTGCAGATAGCCGGCAAACAGCCCGCACAGCGTGCGCGCATCCTGCCGCGACCCCCCGCATCCGCCTTGGTGCGTCAGGAAGTGGATGCCATCCACATGAGGGAACACCTGCGTCTGCGTGGTCGGGCGCATCTTGTTCAGGGTATGCCCGGTCCGGTACGACTGCGCCAGGGCAGCCACCTGCTGTCGGTAGGGGGACACGCGGCTGTAGCCCAGCTCATCCTCAAATGCCCGGCGCAGCACATCCACATTGCGATTTTCACAGAATACCAGGGGTAGGGTCAGCCAGTGATTAGCGGTGCCCACCTGCCCATCGGAGCGATGAAAACCGTCAAACGTGTGGCTGGCCCACGGGGACACATCGGGGGATAACCACGCGTAATGACCCGCCCGAACCTCATAGCTGGCGGTGTCATGGCGGATCCGTTTTCGAGTAAGCTGCATGCCGCTTTGCAGATCACACAGGGCCTGGCCCACCGGAATTCCGTACATGATCACATGGGTGCCTGCAGCAACAGCCTTCGTACACACCTTATGTTTGGCGGGAACGGGTTCAAGCGTGACGCATCCGGGCGCAATCCGGGTGCCGCGTGCCAGTGGTGTCAGCGCGACTTCAACATTATCCCCCGGATGAATACGCAGCGTTCGCGCACGCATCAGTGCACGTCCGAGAAATCTCCGACGTTGAACGCCATGGCCGGATGGACTACCGTTGAATGGGAGCCTATCAGGGAGTTGTCCAGAACGGCGTTGGAGACGCGCGCACCTTCAAAGATGATACTGTTCCGGATGACCGAATGGTTGATGCGCGCACCAGCTTCAATGCATACATACGGGCCAATCACGGATCCGGTTACGACAGCACTCTCATCCAGGTAAACCGGCTCAACCAGGACGCTGCCGCTGGTGCCCACGCGGCGCACATCCTGAGGCTCGTGCATCAGCAGATACCTGACCGTGTCCTGGAACGCCTCCAGCGTGCCGCAGTCCAACCAGGACCTTACGCCCGCCGTTCTGAATATCAGGCCATCTTTGAGCATCAGGTCAAACGCATCGGTGAGGTAATACTCGCCGCCTTTGCCACAGATGCTCTGGTCGAACAATACCTGGATAGCGCTCTTCAGCTGCGCCAGATCCCGTACGTAATAGATTCCGATTAAGGCTTCATTCGAAATCGGCTCCTGCGGTTTTTCGACAAAGGCGACAATGCGATCCTCCTGCCGTACGGCCACACCAAACCGGCGCGGATCGTCTACTTCTTTGACCCAGGCGACGACATCGCTGAGTTCCAGCCCGACCACCGGGTCCATTTCAAAAACGGTGTCCGCATATACGACGACTCCTTCGCCGCTGAGATGCTTATCGGCTTGAGCTACGGCATGCGCGGTGCCCAGCGGGTCTTGCTGGATCACAAAGTGCGGCTTCACCTTGAATCGGGCCGCAATGTCGGTGAGTTGAAGGGTAATATCCTTGCCGAACGTGGGACTGAGGATAAAGACGCTGTCGGTGATCCGCCGCTCAAGCGTAGCGGCAAAGCCCGCTATGATACGCTCCACCATGCTCTTGCCCCGCACGGTCAGCAGCGGCTTGGGGGTCACATTGGACTGCGGCCGCAGGCGTTTGCCGCGACCGGCCATAGGGATAATGAGTTTCACGGCACTAGTCCAGCATCAGTTCGGGATTATTGAGGTCCTCGTAACGGATTTCATCCACAGGCTCCTGCCGGTGATGACCCGCATATAGGCGGTTGGGACAATTTAGCACAATGGCTTCGGTGCTGCCGGTATTGCGGTACGCATGGATCACGCCCGGCGGAATCAGGACCGTTACGGGATTGGTCTCGCCGACATCAACGGTCGTGCGATGGCCATACGTGTGGGAATCCGGACGGTTGTCCCACAGATACAGGCGGAAGCTGCCACTGAAGAAAGCGAACAGATCCGTCTGGGAGTCATGTGCGTGCGGTCCGCGCGCAATGCCAGCATGCGTCATGGATACGTAGGCCATCACCGGATGAAGGAAATCGGCCAGTTCATCCTCGCGGTAAATCTCGGCAAGCCAGCCGCGCGCGTCCGAGAAATTCTTCAATGGCTGAAGTCGGCAGCCATTGATGTTTCCGAGCGTCCACCGGGGAAAGCTCATTTTGCCGTTTGGGGATGCAATTCGGAGAATTTTACATGCCGAACCATTCTGTTGGCGCGCTGCAGACCCTTAATCGTACCGGCATCGCCCCATTTGCCCGTAAGGATGCCATACGTGAGCAGGCTGCGCCGAACGTACATCGTATTGAGATCGCTGACTTCCAATTCCTGCCGCTTGCTGGGCGTGAGTCCCCGGATATAGCTGAACACCTCTCGGTCATAAAAATAGATCCCGGTGACCGCGTAGGGGCTGGGCGGGTTCGCGGGCTTCTCCAGTACCTCAACGATCTGTCCGTCTTCAAAGCGGGGTACGCCGTAGTGTCTGGGTTTCCTGACTTTCTTCAGCAGCAGTCGGGCTCCCCGCTCTTGCCCCCGGAAGGCGGCTATCTGGTCATCGATGCCCTGATCCAGGATATTGTCGCCCAGAATCACCACGGAAAGATTGTCCCCCACAAAGCCTTCGCACAGTCCCAGGGCCTGCGCGATGCCGCCCGGTTCTTCCTGCACACGGAAGGTCAGATCCAGTCCAAGTCGCCGTCCGCTGCCCAGCAGTGTGACGAACGGCCCCATATGTTCGGGGCTGGTTACGACCGCGACCTGGGTGATTCCCGCCTGCTTTAAACGCATCAGCGGGTGGTATACCATAGGGTAGCGGCCCACCGGTAAGAGGTGCTTGTTGACCACCCGGGTGAGGTGTTCAAGACGGCTGCCGGTGCCGCCGGCGAGAACGACGCCTTTCATGGGCTTCAATGAGATCTTATGGAATCCAGACGGACCATCATCCTACAACGGCATCGCCGCGCTGTTCATGCTGAAGGTCGGAGGCGACCATATCTGCAATCAGTTCATCCAGTGTTATACGCGGCATCCAGCCCAGCTTCTCGGCGGCTTTGGAGGCATCGCCCAGCAGATGGTCTACCTCTGCGGGCCGATAGTACCTCGGATCGATGGCCACCAGCGCTTCTCCGCGGTATCGCCCGCATTCATTTTCGCCTTCACCCTCCCACACCAGATCAATGCCCGCCGCCGCAAAGGCACGCGTGCAGAAATAGCGCACGGTAGCGGATCGCCCGGTCGCCAACACATAATCGTCCGGCGTACTCTGCTGCAGCATCCGCCACATCCCGTCCACATAATCGCGCGCATGGCCCCAGTCACGGGCGGCATCCAGATTGCCGAGGAACAGCCGCTTCTGGAGTCCGAGGCTGATCCGTGCGGCAGCGCGCGTAATCTTGCGGGTCACAAAGGTTTCGCCGCGCAGGGGACTTTCATGGTTGAACAGGATCCCGTTGGACGCATGAAATCCGTAGGCTTCACGATAATTGACGGTAATCCAGTACGCATAGAGTTTGGCGGCACCATAGGGGCTGCGGGGCCGGAAGGCGGTGTGCTCATTCTGCGGGGACTCCGAGGCGTTCCCAAAAAGCTCGCTGGTTGAAGCCTGATAAAACCGTACCCGCTTCCCCATGCCGAGGATGCGAATCGCCTCCAGCAGGCGCAGCACCCCTACGGCATCCGCATTAGCCGTGTATTCCGGCGTTTCAAAACTCACCTGAACATGGCTCTGGGCCCCCAGATTGTAGATCTCATCCGGCTGGACCTCCTGCACGATCCGGATCAGGTTGGTGGAATCCGTCAGATCCCCATAGTGCAGGTGGAACCGGCGTGATTCCACATGGGGCGGCTCGTAAAGGTGATCTACGCGCTGGGTGTTGAACAGACTGGAACGGCGCTTGACCCCGTGCACAATGTAGCCCTTGTTGAGCAGCAGCTCGGCCAGGTACGCGCCATCCTGACCTGTAATCCCCGTGATCAGGGCCACCTTAGCAGGCATTCTCGGTCGTCTTGTACCAGGCATAGGTTTGTTCAATACCGCGCTTCAGCGGCGTGGAAGCCTGCCAGCCCAGGGCCTTCATCCGGGAAACATCCACAAGTTTGCGCGGCGTACCGTCCGGTTTGCTGCGATCGTGAACTATGGTGCCTTTGAATCCCACGACGCGCACAAGGAGGTCACACAGCTCATTGATGGAAATATCCGTACCTGTACCGACGTTCAACAGTCCGTCCGGGGCCATCGCATACAGCGCGGACTCGGGTATCCGAAGGGCGAACAGGCAGGCATCCGCCATGTCTTCACTGTACAGAAACTCCCGTTTGGGCGTACCGGTGCCCCAGACGGAGACCGTACGCCTGCCGCGAACGCGGGCTTCATGAAATTTACGCAGCAATGCCGGCAGGACATGGCTGGTCGCCAGATCGAAGTTGTCGCCCGGTCCGTACAGGTTGGTTGCCATTAGGGACACAAAATCACAACCGTGCTGTTTGCGCAGCGCCTGACACTGGGTCACGCCGGCAATCTTGGCTACAGCATACCAACGATTGGTGACCTCCAGCGGCCCGGTCAACAGCGAGGTTTCCGGGATGGGCTGCGGAGCCTCCCGCGGATAAATGCATGTGCTGCCCAGGAAAATCAGTCGACTGACCTGCTCAGCTGCCGCGGCCTGCAGGACATGGTTCTGGATCAGCAGATTATCGTTGATAAAGTCCGCCGGATAGGTGTCGTTGGCCAGGATACCTCCTACACGGGCGGCAGCCAGCACAATGTAATCCGGGCGCTCAGCCGCCATGAAGCGCTGCACCTCCGCCTGATTGCGAAGGTCCAATTCCGCGCGGGTTCTAAGAATCAGGCGGCCAAAGCCTTCGTGCCGGAGGTGACGGACAATTGCCTGGCCGAGCAGCCCGCGGTGACCGGCAACATAAATGCGTGCTTCCTTACTGGAGAGTTGCATCCCGTCAGCGCTCCGCACAAAGAGCCTGCTTCACATAGACCAGCGTCCGCTTGAGCCCCTCGCGCCGACTTATGGCGGGTTCCCAGTCCAGAAGCTGCTTGGCCAGCGTGGTGTCGGGCTGGCGATTCTTGGGATCATCCTCGGGGAGCGGGTGGCATTCAATCGTGCTGGCGCTGCCGGTGAGGGCAATGATTTCGCGTGCAAAGTCTATGATGGTGATTTCGTCACGACTGCCGATGTTTACCGGCTGAGTAACATCACTCAACAGCAGGCGGACAATACCTTCCACGGTGTCATCAACGTACGCAAACGAGCGCGTCTGGCGGCCGCTGCCGTATACAGTGATCGGTTCATGGGTCAGTGCCTGGCGCATGAAGGTGGGCAGGGCGCGCCCATCCTCCATACGCATCCGGGGGCCGAAAGTATTGAATATGCGGGCAATGCGTGTTCGGACCCCATGGTAGCGGTGGTAGGCCATGGTCATGGCTTCCGCAAAGCGTTTGGCTTCATCATAGACACCCCTCAATCCGACCGGATTTACGTTGCCCCAATAGCGCTCATTCTGGGGATGTTGGGTAGGGTCACCGTAGATTTCGCTGGTTGAGGCCAGCAGAATGCAGGCATCCTTGTGCTTGGTCAGTCCCAGTGCGACATGGGTACCGAGGGCTCCGACCTTGAGAGTCTGAATCGGCAGTCGCAGATAATCAATCGGTGAAGCGGGGCTGGCAAAATGCAGCAGGTAGTCCAACGGTCCGTCAATCGTAATGGGGCGTGTGATGTCGTGCTCTATAAGGGTAAATCGCGCATGTCCCAGCAGGTGGGCGATATTGTTTCGGGAACCAGTCAGAAAATTGTCAACGCAGATTACCTCATGCCCGTCCGCCACCAAGCGGTCACACAGGTGGGAACCCAGGAATCCGGCCCCACCGGTAATCAATGTTCGAGGCATGTACGGCCTTTCTCGGTGTACGCGGGGTAAGCTGGCCCAAATTACGGCTTTTTAACGCATCTGTAGTTACATGCCCCCCAGCGGCTTGAGTTTTTGGGGAGAGGTTTCCCGAATCAGGGCGCGTGCCAAAGCGCGGGCCGGATCAATGCACACGGTGCATGTTGCCGGCGGAACCGCCAGCGGCAGCTCCGTGCATCCGAGAATCACGGCATCGGCCCCCCGATTCTGTACGTGAGTGATGGCCTGCCGTACCAGGGATATTGCCTTTTCGGTGCAGGGATTGCTGATGGCTTTGATGCCGAATATCGGGTCATAAATGGCGCGGTGTACGACCTCTTCCGCGACGGAATCCGCGGGCAGGATGGCTTCCAGCCCCGCCGCCTCAACAGCGTGCTGATAGAGACCATGCTGATGTACGCTGTAGGTGGACAGACATCCAATCCGACACGCATCCGGCCGGGTTTCGCTGATAAAGCGAACGGTTTCACCGATCAGGTGCAGGATTCGGATGCTGCGCCCGCGCAGCTTTTGCTGCACAAGATCAAAAATCACCGGCGCATGGGCGGAATTGCAGGCGATGCCGCCAACAGCAGCCCCCAGACGCTCCAGCTCCAGCGCTAATTCCGCAATGGCGTAACCGGGATTGATGTCGGTCTGGCCGAAGACAAAGCCGCTGCGGTCGGTGATGCGGTGTCCGTAGGACAGCAGCGCCACCGGCAGGTGCTCGCGGTCGGAAGCGGCTCGGGTTTCATCAAAAATTCTACTTACCAAGTCAAGCCCTGCGTACGGCCCCATGCCGCCCAAGACCCCAATAATCGGAAAATCCATAAGAAGTTAACAGACCCTGCTACGGCAATGAGTGTAGGTACACTTATATTTGAGAGTCTTGAGCAGGTTTACGATTCATGACTGCCCGGTCGTCTAATGGCAGGACAGCGGCCTTTGGAGCCGTCGGTGGAGGTTCGAGTCCTCCCCGGGCAACTTTCGGATGAATTCAGACAACTCCATGGCAGCCAAGGAATTACCCGTTGCGTTGTTCTCAGGAAGCAGTAATCTGCCGTTAGCAGGCCGAATTGCGCGGTCTTACGGGCAGGATCTGGGCCAGATTACCCGGGTCCGGTTCTCAGATGGCGAGATTTACGTGCGGTTTGAGGAGTCCATACGAGGGGTGGACGTGTTTCTGATCCAGAGCACCTATCCGAATGCGGACAGTTGGATGGAGCTGCTGCTGATGATAGATGCGGCAAAGCGCGCGTCAGCGGCGAGGATTACGGCCGTCATGCCCTACTTCGGCTATGCGCGCCAGGAGCGCAAGGATCAACCGCGTGTGCCGATTGCGGCGAAGCTGGTAGCGGACCTGCTGGGCACCGCCGGGATTGATCGCGTGCTGACAATGGACCTCCACGCCTCTCAGATCCAAGGGTTCTTTGATGTGCCGGTGGATCATTTGTACGCGTCGGGCGTTTTTGCGGGCTATTTTCACAAGCTCAATCTGACAAATCTGGTCGTGGTAGCCCCCGATGTGGGGGCGATCAAGATGGCGCGGGCCTACGCCAGCAGACTGTCAACGGATCTGGCGGTCATTGATAAGCGCCGGCCGGGCCCGAATCAGGCTGAAATTGTCAACATCATCGGAGAAGTAGAGGGCAGGAATGTGCTGCTGATTGACGATATCATTGATACGGCCGGGACGCTCACGAATGCAGCCAACGCGCTCCGAGATGCCGGTGCTTGTGACATTATGGCGGCCTGTACGCATCCGCTGCTGTCCGGTCAGGCCTATGAACGGATTGAGGCTTCCGCGCTGAGCAGGATGGTGGTATCTGACAGTGTTCCCTTGCGGCGCAGGTCTGACAAGGTTGCCGTGGTTGGGGTGGCGGAGATGTTTGCCAACGCCATTCGTCAGATTGCCACGGATGCGTCTGTTTCCACATTATTTAAGCCGTAGAATCATGGATGTAATTTCGCTGCAAACCACTGCGCGCGCCTTGGGTAAGGGGGCGGCCCGGGCCGTACGTCGTCAGGGGCAGGTGCCCTGCATCCTGTACGGTCACAATGAGGTGTCGGTCCCCTTTGCCACCAGTGAGAAGGGTCTGCTGCCGCTGATTTATACCAATCGGACGCACCGTGTCCAGGTGGATGTGGACGGGCGCCGGTGGGAGTGCATTCTGAAGGAGGTGGCTTTTCATCCGGTCACCGACCGTCCGATTCATGCGGATTTTCAGGTGCTGCACCCCAACAAACCCATAACGATATCGGTACCGGTTCGCTATGTGGGCACCTCCATTGGTCAGTCGCAGGGCGGTATTCCGCGATTTGTGCTCAATGAGTTGCCGGTGAACTGTATGCCGCGCCACATTCCGGCACAGATTGATGTGGATGTTACCCAAGTCGAAATCGGAAAGGCCATTCATGTGCGTGACCTGGAGCTGGACAATCTTGATATTCAGGCACCGGGTGATCAGATTCTGATGGCTGTGGCCCGATCGCGCATGACGCTGTTAGAGGAGGAGCAGGAGGAGGAAGAGGAGGAGGTTGAGGAATAACATGACGCGCTATGCCGACGCGAAGGCGGCTGATCGTGGGGCTGGGGAATCCGGGCGAATCCTACGAGGCTACCCGACATAACGTAGGATTTGTGGTGATTGACAATCTGGCTGCCCAGTGCCGCGTGGAGATGAAATTGCGGGGACGTGCGCAGGCGCGTACAGGCAGGGGTAAATGGCGCGGGTATCCGCTTGTGCTGGCCCAGCCCCAGACTTGGATGAATCGCAGTGGGAAGGCTGTGGCGTACCTCAAGCGCAAATTCGGCCTCGCGGCAAGTGAAATTCTTGTGATTGTGGATGATATTTACCTGCCGTTGGGTATGTTGCGGCTGCGCGCGGCCGGCGGTGCCGGAGGACATAATGGAATGCAGAGCATAATTGACGAAATCGGGACAGCTGGATTTCCACGCCTGCGCATTGGTGTGGGCGGTGATTTTGAACGCGGACGCCAGTCGGCGCATGTGCTGTCCGAATTCAGTCCTGAGGAAGCCGAACGGATCCAGCCCGCATTGAAGGAGGCCTGCAGCGCCATCAGGACGTATGTCACCAATGGCATGACCATGGCGATGAACAGGCATAACCGCCGCCGTTGATGGCCGTACCCGCCTTCCGCCCCTGTTTTTCTGACCCCTGATTTGAAATGAACGCATTGTTGTTGACCGTTCTGATCTGCTGCTGCGGCTTGGTAGCGCTTTCATTCGCTTGGATGCGCACCCGCTGGGTGTCCGGTCTGGAGCCTGGCACGGACAGAATGGTGGAAATCGCGGACTACATTGCACGGGGTGCCCGTGCATTTTTGCGCCGTGAGTACAAGGTGCTGTCCGTATTTGTGCTTTGCGTAGCGGCTCTGCTGGCGGCTGCCAACTGGACGCAGAACGGGGATGTGGAGAGTTCACCGTTGGTCGGGGTATCCTTTCTGGTCGGTGCGCTATGCAGTGGCGGGGCCGGATTCATAGGTATGAAAGTCGCCACGCGCGCCAATGTCCGCACCACGAATGCGGCCCGTACCGGGTTGGCACCTGCGCTGAATGTGGCTTTTTCGGGCGGTTTGGTGATGGGATTGAGCGTAGTGGGGCTGGGTGTGCTGGGTTTGGGAACACTGTTCCTGACGTATGACCATCTGTTTACCTCATGGAGCGCGGAACGCGTCGTCAATACGATTGCCGGGTTCTCACTGGGTGCTTCCTCCATTGCTCTGTTTGCACGGGTTGGCGGGGGTATTTACACCAAGGCGGCTGATGTGGGTGCAGACCTGGCGGGCAAGGTCTACGAGGGAATTCCGGAGGATGACCCACGTAACCCGGCTACGATTGCGGACAATGTGGGAGACAATGTGGGTGATGTAGCCGGTATGGGGGCGGATCTGTTTGAGAGCTTCGTCGGATCCATTATCGGCACCATGGTGCTGGGAACCGGGTTTATTGCCGCGTTTGCCGGGATGGATCTGCCGGCGGGGGCGATCAGTGCGGTACTGCTGCCGCTGGTGCTGGCCGGTGTCGGCATCCTGGTATCGGTAGGCGGATCGTATTTCGTGCGCGTGCGTGAAGGGGGCAACCCGCAGAAGGCCCTCAATACGGGCGAATTTGGTGCCAGCCTCATTATGGCAGGTCTGTCCTGGTTCATTATTGACTGGATGCTGCCAGGCAGCTGGGAGGCTGTAACTCCGATTGTCGGGGCGGCGGAATACACCTCGGCGGGGGTGTTTCTGGCGGTTCTGACAGGTCTGGTCGCGGGTGTTCTGATTGGGTTGGTGACGGAATATTACACGTCAACGTCCACCCGTCCGACGCTGGCGATTGCGGAGCAGAGTGTTACCGGGGCGGCCACCAACATTATATCCGGGTTGGGAGTCGGGATGTACTCCGCGGGATTCCCGGCGTTGATTCTGGCTCTGGCGATTATCGGCTCGTACCACTTTGCGGAGCTCTACGGCATTGCCATAGCGGCGGTCGGTATGCTGTCGGTCACCGGTATCCAACTGGCGGTGGACGCGTACGGTCCGATCAGCGACAACGCGGGCGGCATTGCTGAGATGGCCAAACTGCCCCCGGAGGTGCGCCAGCGGACCGATAAGCTGGATGCGGTCGGCAATACGACCGCGGCCATTGGTAAGGGATTTGCCATTGGTTCGGCGGCACTCACGGCGCTGGCGCTGTTTGCGGCCTTTATGCAGCAGGCCGGATTGGAGAGTATTGATGTGGCGCAGCCGCGCATTCTGGCCGGACTGTTGTTGGGGGCCGTGCTGCCTTATGTCTTCAGTGCCATGGCCATGTCTGCGGTCGGTCGGGCCTCGGCGGACATGATTCGGGAGGTCGGGCGCCAGTTTGCGGAAATTGCCGGCCTCCGTGAAGGCACAGCTAAGGCCGAATACGCTAAGTGTGTGGATATCTCCACGGCCGCGGCCATACGCGAGATGATTGCCCCCGGTCTGATGGCCATGCTGGTACCGGTTGCGATCGGGTTCATTGATAAGAACATGCTGGGGGGTCTCCTGGTGGGGGTAACGGTTTCCGGCGTGTTATTCGCCATTTTTCAGTCCAATGCCGGCGGTGCCTGGGACAATGCGAAGAAGAGGATTGAAAGCGGACTGCAGCTGGATCGGCGCAAGTTCGGCGTACAGGCATCCGGCCAGTCCCATGAAATTGGCAAAGGATCCGAAGCGCACAAGGCGGCTGTGGTCGGCGATACGGTGGGAGATCCGTTCAAAGACACTTCCGGGCCCAGCCTGAACATCCTTATTAAGCTGATCGCTGTGGTAGCACTGGTGATCGCGCCGCTGCTGTGATAGGGATTCAGGGATTTCATAGTTTCCGTACATTCGACATCCCATAGCTGCCATGGCCAGAGTTGAGGTTCCCATGCCCAAGATGGGCGAATCCATTACCGAGGGTACGGTCATTGTGTGGCATAAGCAGGTGGGGGATCGGGTTGAGCTGGACGAAACCCTGCTGGAAATCGGGACAGACAAGGTGGACACCGAAGTGCCGGCGGTGGCTGCCGGCACGGTGGCGGAGATTCTGGCCCAGGAGGGGGATGTGGTTCCGGTCGGTACGGTGATTGCGGCAATTGAGACGGAGGAACTCACCCCGCCTCAGCCTGCGTCCGTGGAAGCGGCCTCATCCCCGGCTGAGCGTCAGCCTGCGCCCGTGGAAGCGGCCTCATCACCGGCAGAGCATCAGGATGTGCCGGTGGTTATGCCGAAGATGGGGGAGAGTATCACCGAGGGTACGGTCATTGCCTGGCACAAGAAGGTGGGGGATGCGGTTGAGCTGGACGAAACCATTGCGGAGATTGGTACTGATAAGGTGGACACCGAACTTCCCTCACCCGCGGCGGGTATTCTGAAGGCGATCCTGGTCGGCGAGGGAGACACAGTCGAAGTGGGTGCCCCGATTGCGCTGCTGTCGTCAAAAGCTGGCGTTTCCCAGCCGAGCCGTCCTGCCGCGCCTCACCCGCCGGATCCGAAGCCGGTGCCTCGGTCTGCGGAACCTTCGCCGCAGGAAGTGAGCCGTCATCTGCAGGATGGCCGATTCCTGAGTCCGCTGGTGCGCAGCATTGCCAAAGCAGAGGGTGTAGGGATGCAGGAATTGTCGGGCATCAGGGGATCGGGCCGTGAAGGTCGCATTACGAAGCAGGATCTGCTTGATCACATGGAGGCGAAGACTGCACCTCAAGCGCCGGCACCGGCCAGGGTGCAGCCGGCCAGACCGACTCCGATGGTCAAGGAAACTTCGGATCGCGTGGATATTGTTGAAATGGATCGTATGCGCCAGCTCATTGCCGAGCACATGACGCATTCCAGGCGTACTGCAGCGCATGTGACCTCATTCGCGGAGATGGATGTGACGAATCTAATTCGCATTCGCAACTCCAATAAGGCTAAGTTCCACCAACAGAACGGCATTAAGCTGACGTACACGCCGTTTTTTGTTTACGCGGCGGTGCAGGCATTGCGGGATTATCCGCTCTTGAATTCTTCGGTGGAGGGCACGCGCATCCTGATTCGAAAGGATTTCAATGTGGGGGTTGCGGTTGCTATTGAGAAGACCGGGCTGATTGTTCCGGTGATCAAGCATGCGGGGCGCCACAGCATTGCCGGATTGGCCCATGAGGCGCATGACTTGGCGAAGCGTGCCCGTTCCATGGATCTGCAGCCGGATGATCTGCAGGGAGGCACATTTACGCTGACCAATATTGGCTCATTGGGCTCGCTCATGGGTACCCCCATAATTCTCCAGCCCCAAGTGGCGATTCTGGCCACCGGCACGATTACCAAGCGCCCTGTGGTTATTGAGGACCCGGTGCAGGGAGATCTGATCGGAATCCGTAATATGATGTATCTGTCTCTTTCGTACGATCACCGCATCATTGATGGTGCCATGGGCATCGCCTTTCTGAACAGGTTTATTGAGGTCGTCCAAGGGTTGGATCCAGCTATGAATGTGTAACGGTCGGACGGGCTTTTCCGGCGTGTGTTGCGTTTGCAATTATCCCAGCTCACTTAGCATCCATGGTGTGCACATTTGGTAAAAGCTGAATTGTAGCGCCCGGGATTGAGCTTTGGTGCGGCCTGACTGCGGTGGTGCCCCGGTGCATACGTAGAGCCTGCATTGAGAGTGTTCTGTGTAGACTCGTACCTTGGGTCAAACTGGAGGTTTGAATGCCCGGTACCACCCAGACTGACGAGTCCACGCTTAATATTTATCTGGCAGAGGCGCTGCGCAGGCGGCATCCTCGTTGGACTACGGACAGTCTGGTAGCCGAGCGCACGGGTGTGCTGCGACAAAGGGCGAAACGGCCGGATATTGCCGTTTCCCTCCCTGGGTGTCCGCCGGTGATGGTGGAGACGGAAATTTCGCCGGGCCGCCAGGTGGAGCAGGGGGCTATGGAACGACTGGGCCGGAAGATGTGGGCCACCGGCCGCCCGGTGGAATCCGCCATCGCGGTGATGTTCCCTGCTCATCTGCGGGAAGGCAATCCCAGGGCGGTGGTGGAGTGTGATTTCTCCTACGCGGCATTTACGGCTGATGGCCGCGAGCCGGACACTGGAGTCGTAAGAATTGACCGGTTTCCCGAAGGCTCCGCATGGCTGACCGGCGATGTCAATGATCTGGCTGCGGCGATTGAATATCTAAGCCGTTCCCGCGAGCAGCTGCGACAGGGCACCGATACGCTTGAGGAGCTGGTGAGTGAAGTGGCTGTGCTGCTGGTTGAGACGGTCCATCAGGACTTTCTGGATCGCATATCCAAGGAGCTTTACCAGCTCAGCAGTCCACAGACCCACCGCATGATGGCTGCCATCTGGGCATCCGCGTTCGTCTTTCATGCCGCCATTGAGGGTCAACCCGACATCCCCCGGATGGTGCCCACCAGTGAGATTACACTGGATCGCGTATTGGAAGTCTGGCGGGAGATTCTGAAGGTCAATTACTGGCCCGTTTTTGTGATCGCCTCCAACCTCGCCCGGCATCTGCCTGCTGTTCCGGCTTCCTACGTATTTGAAA
>JAPPNA010000135.1 GCA_028873925.1 Bacteroidota bacterium
GATAGACGGGTAGGCCTCCAGCACCATATCCGGCCGCTCCGGCGCATAATCGGCGAAGGTGGCCCGGCCAGCCAAGGATACCATATTGGTGGGGCCGCTTTCAATCGAATTGCTGCTGACCGACTGGACAAAATAATGGTACAGCTCCGTGGCCAGTCCAGGTCGGTCCGCCCATGAAGTCCGTCCTGTGAAAGCCAGCAGATTCTGTGCGTCGACCATCGCCGTACCGGGATCGGGTGTGTTTGCGGATCGGACCCGGTACACCGCGTACCGCGCAGGAGCTGGTGAGGGAGCCTCCCAGGAGAGCGTGATTTCCGCGTCACCGGTCCACTCGTAGGCCAGATTGGCCGGTGCGGATGGTGCCTCCTGACTTTTCCACGCCATAGGCGGAGTGAGGGCTGGATACTTGTACAGGCCCTCCTTCATGGTGCTGACAAAATTCTGCGAGTTGTAGGCGGTAATGTTGCTGGAGCGGAAAAACACGCTCCCCAGAATGTCAATGTGGTCGCGGTTGAATTGCACCTGTTCGGGGATTTCCGTGGCCGGAAACAACGCTCCGCTGAAAGTGCCGCGTTCCGCCCGATACAGGCCGTGACCTATATACAGATGGCGGCCGTTATCCATCTGTTGAGCCCACCAGGGGGCCAGTTTTGCATAATCCTGACCCCGGTACGAAGTACCCACCGCGAAGCGCCAGTACAACTGCGGCACCAGATAGTCTATGGATTCGGCCTCAATCCAGGCCAGTGGGTCGGCATAAATCACATCGTAGGCATCCAGTCCCCGTATCCCGGACGGCACACCGTTTCTCCATATGCCAAAGGGACTGATCCCGAATTTGACTGCCGGCCAATACGTCCGCAGGCTGTCTGAGATCTGTGCCATCAGAAGGTTCACATTGTCCCTGCGCCAGTCACCCAGGCTGGTAAAGCCGCGGCTTTCCTGCTGGAAGGTTTCGTAATCCTGCGCGCCAATCTGATTGGGCGGATACGGATAGAAATAGTCATCAAAATGCACCCCGTCGATGTCATAACGGTCAGCCACATCCATTACGATGGTGGTGATGTAGTCCCTGACGGCGGCCTGGCCGGGATCCAACAGGGACAGCGGCCCGGCCTTGTAGATCCACTCCGGCCGGGTGATCGTCACATGGCTGCCGGCGTTGGAATAGCCGGAGCCGCGCTCGGCGCGGTACGGGTTGAACCAGGCGTGCAGCTCCATACCATGCTTGTGCGCTTCCTCAATGGCAAAGCGCAGCGGGTCGTAGAACGGATTGGGGGGCCGGCCCTGGCGGCCGGTCAACCAGTATGACCAGGGCTCCAGCCCCGACTCGTACATGGCATCCGCCTCCGATCGCACCTGAAAAAACACCGCGTTGATGCCTGCGTCCTTCAGCCGCGTCATGATATTGCGCAGCTGGGCCTTCTGGTAGTCGCTGGAGGCACCCTGGGCGGGCCAGTCCAAGTTGATTACGGTGGCTATCCAAGCACCGCGAAATTCGTATTTTGGCGCAGGAGCGTGCTGTGCACACGCCACCATGGTGGTGGAAAAAAACAGCACGAGAGCTGATGTGAACCGGAATCTGCAGAGCCTCATGTTCACCGGTGTTATATGCCACCGGTATAATACGAATGTCCCCGGACCCCCTGTTTAGAAGATTTCGTTGAGATGCCACGTATTTTACTCTTAACCACGCTGACCTGGATCATGCCGGACGCACAGGCACAAGACAGTGCCGTATATCCATTGGGCACTCTGATCACGCAGCTGGATTCTTCCGCATGGCTGTCCTTTATCCGTGTATCAACGCTGGAAACGGGACTGTACCGCCTGACACCCGGGGCAGAAGACCGGCAGTCCCCCCATGATCGGGACGAAGTCTACTATGTGATTGCAGGGGTCGCACGCGTTCGTATCGGCGACGATGAGGAGCCCATCGGACCCAGCGATACCATTTTTGTCAGGGCTAACACTGAACACCGGTTTGTCGCTATAGAGGAAGAGCTGCTTTTACCGGTATTTTTCTCTTCTGCTGATCCGTAGCCGCCGGCGGTTCCGGTGCCGGGTGTCCGGCAAGGCCTGCCTGCCCCATCACCTTGGGCCGTACCGACCTCCGCCCCGGAAGTCCTTCACCGGCTGGCCCAATCCATGACATCCGCATCCGCATTGCGGCGGATTTCGCGCAGTGTCGCAAGTGCGGAATCGGCTGTTTCCTGATCGCCGGCATTCCCGGCAGCTTTCGCCAGTCCGGCCAGAGACAGCACGCGCTTGGGTGTACGGGCCAGTGCCGCTTCAAACGCCGCCTGTGCTTTGCCGTATTCCCCAGCCTCCAGATAGTTTTCGCCCAGCAGCTCATTCGCCGGCTTAACGGGAACCGGCGGTCCGTACGCAAGGTGAAGGGCGTTTTCCATTTCGGCCGCCTTCTCCAAAAGTTTCAGTGCTTCCTCAGGATTGCCCTCACTCTTGAGCACCGCTGACTTCAGTTGATGCTGCATGACGCGAACCTCCGCCTCATATCGGCCGGTGATATCCATCATGGCCTTAATATTGCGGCTCGCCACCTCACTATCGCCTTTTTTGAGCGCCGTGAGCCCCGTTATGTACAGATCCATCCCCTTAGCCTCATTACCGAGTCCGGTTAGGTCAACCTCGATGGCAGCCGCTTCGGGATCTCCGCCCTGTGATTCCACCATATACATCGCACGCATTTCGGCCAGATGAGCTCTGGCCATCCGTGCGGAGCCTCCGTCCTCCACATCCCGGATCATGTCTTCCAACAGCGCGCGAGCTTCCTTGAAGCGGCCCTGCTGCAGCAGTCCGTACATCAGCCAGTGCCGTGCATGGAAAGACCTCGCATTTACGCCCAATCCCTTACGCCGCACCCGTTCATCGCTGGCCTCGTACGATGCCGCATTGGAGCTGGTAACATGGTCCCACATACCCATAGACACAAATATGTGGGAGGGCATATGCAACGCGTGCGCGGCCGCCGGCGCAATCTTTGAATAGGCGAAAGCCGCCCGAAGGCCGAGTGGGGCGTGCACGGCATCGTCATAAGAATGAATCAGATAGTGCGCCGCGCCCGGATGATCAGGGTTTTCGGCAAACACCTCTTCCGCTATGGCGGCTGCCCGCATGTATATGGCGAAGTCCCGCCCGTCATGCGCCGTGCCCAGAATGGATAGAGCGTACCAAGCCCGCGCATCCAGATCGTCCGGGTATTGGGCGGCAATCCGCTCCATGGCCTCCATGTACGCGGTGTCCCGCATAAGCTTGTCGTGTTCGTCATTGAACAGAACCTCTACGGCTTTCAGATACGCCCGCTCACGTTCGGTTGGAGCCTTTTCCAGCCGCCCCCTGAGGTCAGGAGCCAGCCGATTGAGGGCCTCATGGGCACCTTGGAGATCCTGATTGTACCACAGCGGCTGATTGTGCGTCATCGCTTCCCCCCAGTAGGCCATGGCAAACTGCGGATCGATATCCTGGGCCTCCACAAACGCCTCCCGCGCATCCGGGTACTCAAAGCTGTGCAGCAGCAGGATCCCACGCAGGAAGGCATCCTGAGCCTCTTCGGAGCCTGAATTCTCAAAAGAGGTCGTACCCAGGTCAGAGACCTGAGCCGTAATCGGCCCGACAAGGCAGGCTACCGCCAGAGCCAGCATCAGGAAAGGCCGCGCGAGAAATCTCATCATTATTCCCAAAAAAGTCCTGCATGAAATTAGCAAGAATTTTCCTTTCCTGTTGCGACTGGTGCGGGCCGCATGCCGCTGCCTGCCGGGACGCACCCGATACTGATCAGGCGTGCCCGAATTTGGCTACCAGCAGCCGGTCATCCAGCCCCTCAATGTCGGCCAGCATGTCCTTCATAGAGGCCTGCAACTCAACATCCAGGGAATGCTCCAGATCAAACTGAAGGGACACCTGGAGTGGAATAATGCGAACACCGGTGATCTTGTCGTCTACCCGCCCAAAGGAGATTTCGCTGGCAATCTCACCGGGCCAGGTGTCCCAGTCAATGACGCGAGTGAGCAGCTTTATCAGTTGTTTCGCAACGCTCAGATCGTCAAACTTGGGTGTCTGCAGCAGTGACTTGCATAGCGTCACCACGATATTGGCCTCGGCCGCAGGCTTTTCCCATTCGGCCTTCAGATGCGTCTTGACATCATCCTCCGTCTGAACCATCTGGTCACCCGCCAATAATCCGATATAGATCGGCAGGGACACGGACTTGTGGCCCTGTTCATCTTCGCACGAGATAAACATGACCAGGCACCACTTGTCGGAAATCCTGTCTTCCAGTGAAGCGATCTTGAGCAGTCCCTCCTGCGATTCAACCTGATCCATCACCCGATGAGGTAATTGATTGATTCAGTGCCCGCATGGCGGGCTGTTTGGATACGCTTTACCAGCCTAACGGTAAAGTGTTCATCATCGCCGAACGCCCCGCGGACGAGTCCTTCCCAATAACCGGATTATCTTTTGTGGTGGCTACGGCCTGCGCAATGCAATCTTTTCGCAAAATATTCAGTCCCGGATCCCAATCGTATGTGCGGGGGCTTTTTCTCGCCGCAGCACTCTGTTGGTGCCCGAACGTATTGGCGCAGACGGATACGTCAAGACCTCTAGTCTCATGGAGCCGCCTGCCGGATCTGCCGATTCAGGCAACTGGCACCTGCCGTGGAGTGTCTGGTGGCCAACTGATTTCCGCTGGCGGGACCACTCGCGGTGACGCAGGCCTGCCCGAATGGATCGACAGTGTGTACGTACTCCCGCGCGATGCGTCGTCTTGGCGGTACAGGTTCAACCTCGATCACGGAGTCGCCTTTGCGGCGGGAGTATCGTGGAACGATGAGGTGTTTTGCATCGGCGGCACCGATCCATCTGGACCCGTCGCCGATGTGATCCGATTGACCTTGGATGGTCCGCGCCCATTCATCGCCCGCCTGCCCCCGCTCCCCGAGCCGGCGACTATGGCCAGTGCCGCGGTTGCCGGGGCTCGGCTCTATGTGGCCGGCGGCAAGTCATCGGCCGCCGACTCCGCCCTGCTGCACAGCTTCGTGGCACTTGATCTGGCTGACACAGCGGCGCGCTGGCGCATCCTTGGGCCGTGGCCGGGGCCAGCCCGATATGCCGCAGCATCCGCCGCAGTTGATGGCGCGGTCTATCTGTTCGCCGGCATCCACTCGGACTCAACCGGTCAGAAGCGACTGTTGCGTGATGCCTACCGGTATACACCTGAACGCGGCTGGCTGCGGCTGGCCGATATGCCGGTTGCCGTGGCCGGTGCCTCCGCGGTAGTTTACGGTCCGTCACATATTATGCTCCTCAGCGGGACAAGCCATCCGGTGGAGGAGTCTATATCCCCGCAGCAGCCGTCAATTCTGGCCTATCACACCATCACAGACACTTGGACAGTGAGGGGCGAGCTCCCCTTGAACTCCGTAACCGATCCGGCGGTCACCTGGGGAGAAGATATGGTAGTGTCCGGCCGTTCTGCGATATCCGGTGAATCCGTGCGCGCGGAATTCCGATCGATGCCCATTCCCCCTGCTGCCCGTTTCGGACTGCTCAACTATGTCGTGATTGTACTTTACTGCCTGATTCTCGTCGGTATCGGGGTATATTTTGCCCGCGGCCGGCAGACCGATACGGATTTCTTCCTCGCGCGTCGGCGTATTCCATGGTGGGCAGCCGGCATCAGCATATTCGCAACCCAGCTCAGCGCCATCACTTTTATGGCCATCCCGGCCAAGGCGTATGCAACCGACTGGGTGTACATTCTCGGTCAGGCTACCATTGTGCTGATTGCGCCCGTGGTCATCTACGGGTACCTGCCGTTCTTTCGCCGGCTCAAGGTGACCACGGCCTACGAATACCTGGAGAAACGCTTCAGCGTAACCGTTCGGCTATTCGGCAGTCTTGCGTTCATTCTGCTGCAGCTTGGTCGCATGGGCGTGGTTATCTATCTGCCCGCCCTGGCTCTCTCCGCAGTGACAGGACTCAATATATATGCTGCCATCCTGGTGATGGGACTGCTGAGCACCTTCTACACAGCGCTCGGCGGCATGGAAGCCGTGATATGGTCGGACGTGCTGCAGGTCGTCGTGCTGCTTGGGGGTGCGCTGCTGAGCCTGGTGATCATGGCAGCCGGCGTAGATGGCGGCATGGTCGGTTTAGTCAGTACTGCCGCGTCCTACGGCAAATTCCACACCTTCACCTGGTCCTGGGATCACACGACCACTACGGCGTGGGTGGTAGTTCTGGGGTACCTGCTCAGCAATCTGGTACCCTACACGGCGGATCAGACCGTAGTGCAGCGCTATCTGACCACAGCAAACGAAAAACTGGCGGCCCGATCCATTCTGACCAATGCCGCGCTCACGATCCCCGCCGGTCTGATATTCTTTGGTCTGGGAACAGCACTGTTTGTTTTCTACCGGGAGCATCCGCACTTCCTGGAGCCAGTGCTGCACTCCGATGCCATATTTCCGCTGTTTATTGTGCAGCAGCTGCCGGCCGGGGTCGCCGGTCTGCTCATTGCGGGCATATTTGCTGCGGCGATGTCCAGCCTTGACAGCAGCATGAACAGTGTGGCCGCGGCAGTCGTGCACGACTTTTACCGGCACCTCAAACCGACATCGACAGCACCTGGCCGCCTCAGGCTTGCACAACGGCTCACGATGGGCCTGGGCCTGCTGGCGACAACCATTGGCCTGCTGATGGCTTCAGCCGACATCGGATCTCTGTTTGATCTGTTTCTGGAAATACTCGGGCTTTTTGGCGGCAGCCTAGCGGGCCTGTTCGCCCTGGGTATATTTACCAGGCGTGCCACGGCCGCCGGGGCACTGGCCGGAGCGGTGGCGAGTGCAGTTACGCTGTATTTGGTCAGCACACTAACGCAGGTGCATTTCTTCCTGTATGCAGGCATTGGCCTGACGACCTGCTTTGCGGTGGGGTATCTGACGAGTCTGGCATTGCCGGAGCGGCCGATGCGGCTCAGGGGCCTCACCATCTATACGCAATCCCGCACCTGATGGCTGGCCGCTACCGTTGACGGACGCGCGCACTTGAAACAGGGCGCGCCTCCGGCAGGGATGGAGCACCGTATATCTGCCCAATGGTCAACCGGAGCGATATGTCTGCCGACCGCCATGCGTTTCCAAGACACGCCTTCGCACGCGGCATCCATACCCCCACCACCATCTGATGCTGAGGAAGGCCCTGACTCACGGACGGAAGATCTGACCCGGCCCCCGGTGTTTCCTGGTGGACACCACAAGGGCATCGCATCAGTACGGTGGCCGAATTTGTCGGTGGCGAAGTGGTCATACCCGGAGTTTGCCCTGCCGCATGTCCCGGGCTGTTTTGTCGTCGGGCGAAGTTTGTAATTTTCCGGTGGCAGACAGGGGAGCAATGATGGATTCTCAGCCGGAGTTTCGACTGCCGGGACTTACACCAGCCGCATTTACCCCAATGCATGTGGATGGCCAGCTGAACCTGGATGCCATCGGCGATGTGGTGGACTTTTTGGTTACTGAGGGCGTTTCGGCACTCTTTGTGCTCGGCAGTACAGGGGAAGGGTTATCACTGATAACCCAGGAGCGCCATCAGGTGGCCAAGGCGTTTGTGGAAGCTTCCGCCGGTCGACTGCCGGTGGTCGTCCATGTGGGACACAGCAGCCTGGAAGAAGCGTGCCGGCTCGCGCGGCATGCGCAGTACATTGGCGCTGACGCAATATCCGCAGTGGCTCCGTTCTACTTCAAGCCGGAAACGCCCGAATTGCTGGCGGCATGTCTTGCCCGCATTGCCGGGGGTGCTCCCGAGCTGCCCTTCTATTACTACCACATCCCAGCTTTCACCGGCGTGGACACCGATTTACCTTTGCTGGCCCGACTGTGCTCCGACCAACTGCCTACCTTCACGGGGATCAAGTTTTCTGATACGCGTCTGCAGGCCTGTTTTGCCGTTCGGTCACAGACCCCTCCGCCTGACGTTCTGTTCGGCGTGGATGAAATGCTGCTCAGCGCCTGGGCGGTCGGGATCCGCGGAGCCGTAGGCACGACGTACAACTTTGCCGCCCCGCTCTACCGAAGGATGATCGCCTGCTATCAACAAGGCGACCTGGACACCGCCCGAACACTGCAGGCACATGCTGCCGCCGCCATAGAAGTAATCCTCCGCACTTGCGGTCGCACCGGGTTCAAGGCCCTGATGGGCGTGCTCGGCGTTGACTGCGGCCCGAGCCGCCTGCCGTTGGGATCTTCGCGAAACATTCGCCAGATGACCAGTGCCCTTGAGTCAATAGGCTTTTTTGAATGGGGCCGCGCATCGTGATGAGGGCCATCGCCTGATGCCGCAAAGTGCGGGGGTATCCGCACCTTGTTGGAGAAAGGACATCATCGGATCCGTATGACGGGCTCCTGCGTCCCCATTAATCATTCCGCCCCGCAATTTGGACGTTTACGGCTTGGAACTTGGGGACATGACTTACCCAACGCCTGGCCTTCAATCCCGAATCGTCATGAATAATCCGGGACAAAAAAACATTCACTTCATCACGCTCAGGCGGCGAATTCCCGGCGCTCATGGAACGCATCTGGTCCATCCCCGCAGAGAAATGGCGCAAGATCACGCTCAACAATTTCAGCGGCAACCCCCGCGTCGTAGACGAAGAGACCAGCCTGAAAGACTACGAGGACATCATCCGACAGATTCTGGTCCGAGGACTCGGACATCTCCAGCCGACCGTGCTGATCACCAACCAGAAATAATCTCGCCGGTCAAGCTCGTTGACCGCTATGTGCGCCGCATGGTTATTGAGAATGTTATCAGCGACTCTATTGACTTCTTTCACATGGATGCGCTCAGCTCATCCGTACCGCTGCGCATCAATGTGGATGTGCAGCTCACCATTATCGCCAGTCTGCTGTATCGGATGCTGGGGGTACGCGTAGGTCAGGGCTTTGATGTCGCTGAAGCCCGCACGATCTTCAACAAATTCGTCCGACATACCGGATCAGTCACCATCACCGACCGCGAGATCCAAGTTACCTTACGCACCCGGGCCCATGCGCCCTATCCGGTGCTTGCCAGCCTTACCAGGATGCGCGAACCCCTGCCCTGGCTGGACAATCAAGTGCTGCAAATTCAGTTCAAATGATCTGGATATTCCATCGGCAAAATCCCTCCCGGAAATTCAGGCTAGTGGAGGCCGGAGGCACCAGGCACTTCCATGAACAATCTGTGCCTTTGTTGTGATTAGGTGGGGATTGTGGGGCCGACCAGGAAGTGCACGCTACAATGTTCCGATCAGAGATCGCAGCGATCTCCAAGAAATTATGCCTGCACAAAGCGAACGGATTTCATTCAAATTTCAAGGGTTTGCGGAACGCCTCCGGTACTGATGTTGTTGGATAGTGACTTATCGGGAGGACTCAGGGGCAACACCCGAACGCGAGAAGCGTTAGATTACTGAGATGAATGCTCCACCGACGATACAGGACAGCGCGCACGCATGGGCCGATGCCGGGCTTCGCGCAATTGAGCACGCGCTCAATGCCGATGGTCTCACCATCATTTCCGAGATCAGTTCAGGTCTGGAACACCGGATCAAGGCCGCTATTGAGGCTCGTGAGGAACGCAGCGAGACACTGACCGTGATTCTTGACACGCCAGGCGGGGTCGTTGAGGTTGTTGAGCGAATCGTCCGCGTTCTCAGGCATCATTACGACGAGGTGCAGTTCATCATCCCGAATTAAGCCATGTCCGCTGGCACGGTCTTAGCCATGTCCGGGGATGGTATACTGATGGACTACCACTCCTGTCTCGGGCCCATCGATCCGCAACTGCCGAAAGGCGACCACCTAGTCCCTGCCCTCTCGTACCTTTCGCAGTTTGAGGCTCTGATCAAAAAAAGTCGTAACAAGGCGCTATCAACTGCGGAACTGGTGTTACTGCAGAAGCTTGACCTCGCGGAACTCCATCAGTTTGAATTGTCGCGCGATCTCTCGGTCGATCTCCTTAAGAAGTGGCTGACCAGCTATAAGTTCAAGGATTGGGTCGTGACCGAGACCCGAAGAGCTCGGGTGACATTGGCGCTAAAGGAGGAGCGCGCGAGCTGGATTGCTCGTCAGCTGAACGATCACGAGCGTTGGTTAACCCATGCGCGAGGAATTGACATGCAGACCCTGCGAGAGGAACTCCAGCTGAAGATCGAAGACTTCGGATCCGATTCTGATCTCAAGAAGGCCATCTGGGACTATTTCTGGTTCCTTCGCGATCACATGGCTCGCCATGGGCTGAACTCCTTCGTCCACACACCCTATTTTTTCTGATATGATGAACACGAAACAGACAACGAAAGAGGAACGGATGGCCCGAATCCTCAACTCAAATCCGCAGATCGACTGGGACACGCTTGAACGGAGTCGCCAGGTTGAGGAGCAGTTGGCGGCCGTTGGAATTAAGCTTGGCGGCTACCGGCTGGATCATGCGCTGGGTGGTCCAATTCGCCCCAGCGACCAGCCAATCTCAAGGCGAGCGAATCGTTAGCCGTCAGTTTTACTGGCCCCGGTTTGGGAACGCAGAACGCTGTACCGGAAACAGCTCTATCGGTCTGTGAATTTAATGACTTTTCGGCGGAGTCGTATGTAGTAGCAAATCGTCCGGCTTTTGTCACTACGACAGGTTATGGATACATTTGCGCGTCAGATGCTGGCAATGGGCAACAGAAAGGCTGTTCTTGGCCCCTTATTCGCCCCAATTACGCCCCCAGGTGTGCTCTGTAGCTAACACACCCACTTGACTTTCCCAAACCTGGCGGTTACTTTACCGACATGGACGAACAGCCATAGATACTGACAACGCTGTGCGCCGAGTTGCCGCGGTTGGTGGCGTTACTCAAGGAGAAGGACGGCCCGGGCCGTAATACGACCGCCCGGCGGGTGTGTTTGGCGTTCGGATTTATTGATCCGCGGGGGTGTCCGCGGCAGGCGGGCTGCCTGAACGCC
>JAPPNA010000091.1 GCA_028873925.1 Bacteroidota bacterium
TCCGGCAGCGGCCATGGTGTCATTGGGGTTGACATTGTGGGATCTCCCGGCAGAGTATGCCCGCCCTCTTATGGGTTGGACAATGTTCGGTTCCATAGTTTTGCAAGAGGCTCGTATGTTTTGGCGCAGAGGTACAAGCTTGAAGCAGGTAAGTCAATGAATTCACCAAACCTGCTCCCCAATGCAGTATAAGGTTACCATGTTGGGGACCGGTCTGATCGGCCTTTTCTACACGATGACACTGTACGGCCAGCGCGGTCGCGACCGTGTGCACAGCGTGTATTCACGCCGCTTGGAGCGTGCGCGTTCGTTCGCGGACGACTGGGATATTCCGCATGCCACCGATTCTATGGCGGAGGCCATTGGTCACCCGGACACAACTGCGGTGGTGATCGGTCTGCCCAATCATCTGCATGAGGAGGCGGTACGCCTGTGCGTGGAGGCTCGGAAAGCGGTCTTGTGCACCAAGCCGCTGGCCCGTAACGCCGAGGAGGCGCTGCGCATTCTGGAGCTGGCGGAGCAGGGGGGCATTTTTGCCGGGTATCTGGAGGATCTGGTCTATACTCCGAAGACGCTCAAGGCTTTGGCCTCCGTGCGCAAGGGGGCCTTGGGCGATATCCTCTGGGTGCGTTCCCGAGAAACCCACAGCGGCCCGCACAGTGATTGGTTCTGGGATATTGAGCAGGCGGGTGGCGGGGCCATTGTAGATTTGGGTTGCCACTGCATAGAGATTATCCGCAATTTTGTCGGCAAGGATATCCGGCCGGTTGAAGTCACCTGTTGGGCGGACACGCTGGTGCATCCGATTAAGGCGGAGGATAATGCGATTGCGCTGATTCGATTTGAGAACGGGGCGGTGGGGCAGTTTGAGGTGAGCTGGACATTTCGGGGCGGCATGGACCTGCGGGATGAGGTGGCCGGCACGGAGGGTACGATCTGGCTGAATCATTTTTTGCGCACCGGTTTTGAGATGTTTTCCAGCGGTGCGGGCGGGTATGTGGCGGAAAAAGCGGAAACCGAGAGCGGATGGCTGTTTCCGGTAGGCGACGAGGTGCATGAGCTGGGCTATCCAGACATGTTCACCGACATGTTCAATGCGCTGGATGAAGGGCGTGAACCCATGGAGACTTTCTACGATGGGTATATCGTCAACGCGGTTATTGACGCGTGCTACCGCTCAGCGGCTTCACGCAAATGGGAGCCCGTGGAGTTGTCCGATTGGCGGGGCCGGACGGGTGTAACGCCGATACAGGGGCTGAAGGAACAGGTGGACGGGCTGCTCTTGGTCAAACGGGAGCGTCTGCCGGATGGCCGCGTCAAGCATATTTTGAAGGATGAAGCTTCGGGAGCGATTACCCAGCGGTTCGTGAATGCGGATGATTAAGCCGTTGCAGCAGGGGGCGCAGCTGTTGCGGGATATTCGCAGCACAGCTGACCGCGCGGACGGCTTTCGGCTGTGGTGGCTGGGGCAGAGTGGATTCCTGATCCAGTGGGCGCGGCGGCATTGTCTGTTGGACCCCTATCTGTCGGATTCGCTGACAATCAAGTACGCGGATACGGATAAGCCGCATGAGCGGATGTCGGAGCTTGTGATAGCGCCCGAGCACCTGGACATGGTGGATGTGGTCACTTCCAGTCACAACCACACCGACCATTTGGATGCATACACATTAGGGCCGCTAAGAGGTGCCAATCCCGACCTATCGCTGATCATTCCAGAGGCTAATCGGGCGTTTGTGCAGGATCGCCTGCAGTGTGACATCCGGTGGCCGGTCGGTCTCACCGATGGCACGCAGGTTGGGGAGAAGGGGTTCACCTTCATTGGGATTCCCGCGAGTCACGAAGACTTGGATACGGACAGCCAGGGTAGGCACAGGTATATGGGATACGTGATCCGCTCTGGCCGATGGACGGTATACCACAGCGGCGACACGCTCCTTTATGACGGAATGGTAGAGCGATTGCGTCCGTTAAACATTGATGTGGCGCTGCTTCCCATTAACGGGCGTGATCCTGCGCGCCGGGTCGCCGGCAATTTGGATGGTCCGCAGGCGGCAAAGCTCGCCCGTGATATGGGTGCTCGCATGGTCATTCCCTGCCATTACGACATGTTCGCCTTCAATACCGCACCGCCGGACGCTTTTGCGCACGCCTGCGTTGCCTTGGGACAGCCATTCCGCGTCCTCCGGCTCGGTGAACGGCTCGCGCTACCGGCATCTGGCCCGTGAATGGGTCCAAACGCGACACCAGTCGTAGAGGTTGTGGGTGCGTTTGGCTCGTGGCTGGAGCGCCAAATTACTGCCTGCGCCCTACGTGTGCGAAGAAGATCAGTTTTACCGGGCAGACTATCTTGATCTGCCGCCCGGCAGGGACGTAAAGGACAAGTCCGCGCCCATCGCGCATTCCTTGAGACGGGGTCGGTTGCAGTTTGCCTGTTTCACGGGCTGTAAGGCAGCGTGCATTGCGTTTGTGCTGGCCCCTCGCACCAGCCAGGGCTGTTACGTCTGCGGGATAACCGCCCGTCACGGGCGCACTTTGTCCTCGCTCGGTGCGGGCATATTGATAACGCCGACATCAATGCGGCAAAGAACATCTTAGGGGCCTTGAAAGCCGGGGCATGTGCATGTGGAGGTTGCGAGGCCTGCGAAACGTGAAATAGCTTGAACACCGTGAATGACTTGTGTAGCCGTGCTTCGCAGCTCAGACGAGCACGAGGTACGGAACGCCACCATCTGCAGACTGTACCACCCATAGATTAGACGAATGTCAACCAGGTTGGTCATGGCCATATTGGACGGGAGGCAGATTGAGGCATGAACGGTCTCGTTCGGATGGTGCTCTCCGTCTCACAATACTGGCGGCTCGTCAGGAATGCCACCTTGCCAATGCGCGTACTGAGGGGCGTGCTAAGTGCCTTGGTTTTGTGGTTTATGGTGGAGCCATGGGTGCAGTTCGCGTGCGCTGAAGCGCATGCTTCGGCTAATTGTCATGACGAACATCATGCACGCGATCATGGTGGCGAGTCCAGTCATGCGGACCACCAGGAAACGGGCGACAAGCATGTCTGCTGCCAGGTGTCACCCGCGACCATCGCCCGCCTCCACCTGCCGCGTCCGGTTGAGCCTGGCGAGGAATTTAGGGGATTCGTTCCCGATGCCGATCCGCATGTGGAAGATCTGCTTCCGCATTCATATTCTGCGTCGCTACCAAAGCGATCATCGCCCGTCTGTCCGGCGGGCGACAGGCAGGCTGTCCTGTCAATATTCCTGATTTAGGGGCTGAGCCAGCCGGCATCCGGCCGGCCCTAGTTGCTTAGTCACCTATCAGTCCACCTAATGTTTACTTTCAGGCTAGCCAGCCTGGCGCTGCTTGGTGCCATGATGCCGGCTGTTTCCCTGTCGCAGGGACAATCCGTAGGAGTTGTGTTGGATTCTCTTTATGCGGTTGCGCATAACCATAATCCGGGACACGATGCTTTGCATACCCGATCAGCAATTCTGCACTTGAGACCCTCCCAGATAGTATCGTTTGATGATCCCGAAATTGAGTTTATGTGGCAGGCGCTTCCGCTGGAAACAGCCAGCGGCCCGGTGCGCAGCCAGTGGCACTTGCGTCAGCGGTTGCCCCGATTCGGGGCAGTCGCATTGGAGCGCGGCATCGCGGAAGAGGCCGCCCGGGTTGCAGCCATCTCAGCAGATGCCAATCGGTTGGACTTAAATCTCAAGATCAAACGTGCGTTTATTGAACTGTACGGGTTCCGGCAGCTGCAGAGGCTGCTGGAATCATATCAGGGGCGGCTCTTGGGATTTGTAGATGCAGCGCGTGTGCAGTATGCAGTGGCCACCGGTACGCAGGCGGCACTCCTGCGGATACAGCTGGAAAAAAACGCGCTTGAGTCGACGCGCCTGCGTTTGGGCGCTTTACTTGATGCGCAGCAGTTCGCGCTCACCCGGCTGTTGGGCACCGGCGCGGGCGATCTACCCCATATAGCTGAGTGGCCGATGCCGCCGCGCATGGACCTTGAAACAGAAGACCTTCTTGCGGTGGCCTTGGAGCGCCGCCCCGAGTTCAGGATTTTTGATTCAGAGCTGCGACAGTCGGAATTAGGCGCTGATCTGGTTCGCAAGGAACTGTGGCCCTCCGTGGCGGCGGGTATAAGCTGGCTTGATATAAAGCCCCATCGGTACGGTGACGGAGGGGCTGATGCTCTGGGTATAAGGGTTTCGGCTTCCATCCCGCTGTCACGCAGTCAAACACGCGCACGCATGGTGGAATCCGTTTTGGCCGACAAGGAAATAGCGGCCCGCAAAGATGCCTTCCTGCAGGCGCTTACCGCTGCAATCGCAACGCGTATCACGCAGCTTTCCCGGCATCATGCAACGCTTGAGCTCTACGATGAGGGCCTGCTGCCTCAGGCGGAGGTCGTTCTGCATACCACCTTATCATCGTACGCTTCCGGGCAAGCCGATTTTCTGGACCTTCTGGATGCGGAGCGTACGCGCTACCGGCTGAATGTTGAGCGTATAGATGCGGTCACGAGCCTGTTGCAGACCATCGCTGAGCTTGAATATTCACTGGGCATTACCGACCTGAACGAATTGCCGATACACCACTGAATCATGAAAAAGACGATCATCCTAACTACGGTCGTGCTCATTGCCGGGGTCGCAGGGTTCTGGCTTGGAACGGGATATCGGCCGTCAGAAGAGTCGGGAGCAGAAAGGGAAGTTGCCTATTGGCGTGCTCCCATGAATCCCGACGAGATCTACGATCGGCCCGGCAAGTCTGCAATGGGCATGGATCTGGTTCCGGTGTATGCCGACGAATTGGCGGATTCAGCCGCCCCGACCACCCGGCGGGCATTCACACAGCGAATGAATGTACGGACGACAAAGGCCGGGCGAATGGATTTGTCGCGAACTATCCGAACCGTTGGTGAGGTGGCGTATGACGAGGAGAGGCTCCATGCGATCAGTTCAAAGATCAGCGGCTGGATAGAAGTACTGAACGTGAATTATGTCGGCGATCAGGTGAGGGCCGGTGATCCGTTAGCCGAATTGTATGCGCCGGACCTTGTGGCGACGCAGAACGAGTTTTTGCTGGCGCTTAAGAATGTTGAAGTTCTGCGGGAAGTCAATTCCGCGTCGGTGCGCAGCGATGCGGAACAGCTGCTGGATGCGGCCCGTGACCGGCTGGTCTTCTGGGATGTCCAGCAAGCCGATATTGACAGGCTTGCGAGCACCGGACAGGTGCGCCGCACGATCGAACTTATTGCTCCCGCGAGCGGCGTGGTGGTCAACCATAATGTGCTGTCAGGGTCATTTGTCGATGCGGGAGTCACCCTGCTGGAAATCGCCGATCTGCGCCAGGTTTGGGTCCATGTAAGTGTTTTTGATCACGAGCTGTCCTGGATCCGGGTTGGTCAGGAGAGTCGGATGACGCTTTCCTACCAACCGGGCCGCGAATACTTGGGGCGGGTGTCTTACATCTATCCTTTCCTGCGGGACGAAGCGCGCGATGCTCATGTGCGGCTGGTTTTTGACAACCCCAATCTGGAGCTCGTGCCGGGCATGTACGTCAATGTGGAGCTTGATGGGGAAACTGTTGCGGATGTCCTGGCGGTGCCGATCAGTGCGGTGCTGCGATCCGGTACGCGCGATGTGGCATTCGTGGCGCACGGGGATGGCAGGTTTGAGCCACGAACCGTGAGGCTGGGCGCTGAGGGTGGTCCCGGCAACGAATTTGTTCAGGTGCTCAGCGGGATCGAGGAGGGTGAGTGGATCGTGATCAGCGGACAGTTTATGCTCAGTAGCGAAAGCCGACTGCAGGAAGCCTTGGAATCTATGGCACCGGACTCGGTGATAGGCCACAATCACTGATAATATGTTGGAACGTATTATTGCCGGCTCCATACGGAACCGGAGCATTGTCCTGCTGGTGGCAGCTGCCGTGGCCATCGCCGGGTACTTTGCTCTTCAACGAATCCCGGTGGATGCGCTTCCAGACTTAAGTGATGTGCAGGTGATCCTGTACACCGAAGTGCCCGGACAGAGCCCGCAAGTCGTTGAAGATCAGGTTACCTTTCCGTTGACCACGGCATTGCTTTCGGTGCCGCGCGCGCAGGCGGTTCGCGGATATTCATTCTTCGGAGTTTCTTTCGTCTATGTTGTATTTGAGGACGGTACGGACCTTTACTGGGGGCGCAGCCGGGTGTTGGAGCAGTTAGCCACGGTGGATAATCAGCTCCCTGGTGGAATCGCCCCTGTGCTGGGGCCTGATGCTACCGGTGTCGGTTGGGTATTTGAGTATGTGCTGGATGGCGGTGATCAGTACGATCTGCAGCAGTTGCGTAGCCTGCAGGACTGGTATGTACGGTACGAATTGTCCAGCGTACCCGGCGTAGCTGAAGTGGCCTCTATCGGCGGGTATGTAAAGCAGTACCAGGTGGAGGTGGATCCCGTCAAACTGGCGGCCTACAATCTGCCGGTGGCTGCCGTGCGTGCGGCACTTGTTCGGGGCAATCGCGATGTCGGCGGCGGCTTGGTAGAGATGGGGGAAAAGGAGTATATGGTGCGCGGCCTGGGCTACATTCGCTCAACCCGGGATATTGAGGATACGGCGATTGGGGTGGATGAAAACGGCACGCCCATACTGATCCGAAGTGTGGCTAATGTCCAAACGGGCCCGGCCCTGCGGCGCGGCATAGCCGACTGGAACGGTGATGGAGAGACGGTAGGCGGCATTGTGGTGATGCGCCAGGGTGAAAACGCATTGGATGTCATTGCGGGCGTAAAGGAAAAACTGGCTGAGCTGGCCTTTGGTCTGCCCGAAGGGGTTACGATTAAGGCGGCTTATGATAGAAGCGGGCTTATTCATGACGCGGCCCGTCATCTTCAGCTGAAGCTGATTGAGGAGTGCATTATCGTAGCCTTTGTAGTGCTGCTGTTTCTGCTGCACCTGAGAAGTTCGCTCGTGGTGATCCTTTCGTTGCCGATGGCGCTGCTGGCCGCCTTTCTGGTGATGGATCTCCAGAACCTAAGTGCCAACATCATGTCACTCTCCGGCATTGCGATAGCGATCGGAGCCATGGTGGATGCCGCTATGGTGATGGTCGAAAACGCGCACAAGCATCTTGAGTGCAAGGAAAACCAACTGGAAAGCCGTTGGGTCACGATGCAGCGGGCGGCACAGGAGGTAGGTCCGGCGCTTTTCTGGTCTCTGCTCATTATAACGGTATCGTTCCTGCCGGTCTTTACGCTTGAAGCGCAGGAGGGGCGGCTTTTCAAGCCGTTGGCTTACACCAAGACCTGGGCCATGGCGGCATCCGCGTTGATGGCTGTTACGGTAGTACCGGCGCTGATGGGCATTCTGATCCGCGGACGGATCCGACCTGAGCGCAAGAACCCGGTCAGTCGCGTACTGATTGCCATCTACCGGCCGCTTGTCCGAGCGGCCGTGCGGCATCGGTGGTGGGTATTGGGTGCGGCGGCGCTGGTTACGGTGTCAATGGCCATACCGGTCAGCCGAATGGGCAGTGAATTCATGCCTCCCCTACGAGAGGGGGCGTTACTGTACATGCCGACCACCGATCCGGGCATCAGTATTGCGAAGGCCCGTGAGATTCTCCAACAGACCGATGCGATTATCAGGGAATTTCCGGAGGTTGAGCATGTATTTGGCAAGGCGGGGCGAGCGGAAACCGCTACGGATCCAGCTCCGCTGTCAATGCTGGAGACCACCATTGTGCTGAAGCCACCATCGGAGTGGCGTTCGGGAATGACGGAGGCAAAGCTGATTGAGCAGATGGATGCGGCGATCAGCATTCCAGGATTGGTAAATGCTTGGACGATGCCGATCCGGGCGCGGCTGGATATGCTGTCTACGGGCATCAAGACACCGGTAGGCATCGGGATCATGGGGCCGGACCTGGCAACGCTGGAGCATCTGGCTTCCGAAGCGGCGGCACTACTGGAGGAAATACCAGGCACGGCGAGCGTATTTGCTGAGAAGGCGGTGGGAGGGAGCTTTTTGGACTTTACGGTGCGTCGTCTGGAGGCTGCGCGTTACGGATTGAATGTGGATGATATTCAGCAGATCATCCAAACTGCCGTTGGCGGTGTCAATGTAACCCATACGGTGGAGGGGCTGGAGCGATATCCGGTCAATGTGCGGTACAGCCGTGAATTGCGCGACAATATTCCCGCCCTGGAGCGCGTCCTGATCACGACCCCGTCTGGGGCACAGATTCCCCTGCGCTATGTGGCGGACCTGTCGATCAGTGACGGACCTGCGCTGATCAAGAGCGAGAACGGCCGTCAGATCGCTTGGGTGTATGTGGATGTTCGGGGTACGGATGTTGGCACATATGTGGCGCAGGCAAAGGCGGCGCTGTCCGAACAATTCCAGCTCCCGGATGGGTACAGCCTGGCCTGGGGCGGCCAATTCACCCATATTGAACGCGCTGCAAGGCGGCTGGGTCTGGTGATTCCGGTCACCCTCATGATCATTATTGTCTTGCTGTACATGACATTCCGCAATTTCACCGCCAGTCTCATCGTACTGCTTTCGGTTCCGCTGGCACTGACGGGCGGTATCTGGATGGTTTATCTGATGGGGTATGATTTTAGTGTGGCGGTGGCGATCGGGCTGATTGCGTTGGTGGGCGTGGCTGCGGAGACGGGGGTGGTAATGATCCTGTATTTGGAGCAGGCGTGGCATCGGGCATCATCGCGGGTCAATGTATATCGGGTGGTACTGGAGGGTGCGGTCAGCCGGGTGCGGCCGAAGATGATGACGGTATTGGCCATTATAGCCGGACTGCTCCCGATCATGTGGAGCACGGGTACCGGGTCTGCAATGATGAAGCGCATAGCCGCGCCTATGGTGGGCGGCATGGTCACTTCAGTGCTACTGACATTGTTGGTCATCCCCGCGATTTATTATATCTGGCGCCGCCGGACTCTGCGAAGCGCGCCGGGTCAACCTGTTGATGTCACATGAAGTGGCTATGGCACCGGGGGTACGGCGGGAAGATAAGTTGAGTAAGCGAAAAGGGGAGTATGACTCATGGGACCCGCCGGAGAGACTGTGCCCGCATCCGGATGCTCTTGGTTCGCGTTGCCGCCTGTGAACGCTTCGCGGCCCGGCCCGGCCCGGACTGGCAGGCAATTGGAGCCGCTTTTCAGCGAAGGATTGCCAGGTCCGTTGCCTCTCCTGCCGGTCGTGGTCAGATACCGTCCGCCAGTACCTTTACATTCGTGCGTCGTTTGGCAGATGTTACCTTGGGAATCCGTCGTGTTCAGCCCCGGATAAGTGAGTGGGTACGCCGATGGCACCTCGCCATCATCCCCGGTTACCAAAGGCTCACGAAGAGTGAAGGTAAATTCCTGTCACTAACGCGCGGTCACCTGGTCCGGCACGATTATAAGTACGACGATGCCAAATAGCGCCGTACCGACTGCACCCGCGCGCGGATGTGCTTTATTGATTAGTCTACGGACACAGGTCGGGCAAACTTATCCTTAACAGGAAAGAAATCTAGTTCATTTCGCGGGATACGAGAGGCTCAGGGACACGCCGTGATGGAAACACAGTCCCCGCGGCTCTGCAAGGGCAGCTCGGGACGATGCCGTTATGGAAGTCCACCAGGACCGCTGGTCCCTACTATCAAGCAGGTGCAGATTTCCCGGCTCTTCAAATCCCAATCCGTTCAATCGCCATCTTCGCCGGGGAGATATTTGTCCGGTACCGGCAGGCCGGGCCAATCGGGTTGCCAGAAAATGGTCAGGATCCACCACCGGCCTCCGTGGCGCACCAGTTGAATGCTGTTGATCCCGCGGCCAACGAGATCATCGTGGGTTGCATTCCGGTACGATTCGTAAGTACTGAACGCGTGCGCCATGTTGCCGTAACGCTCCTGTACCCGTGATATTTCCACCTCGAAAAACCCGTTCACATCAAAATATGGGCGGACTACCTCCTGATAATCCTGCGGGGACCAGGCCCGATGCATCACAGCTCCCGTTGAATCCCGCCCAATCGGCATCAGCCGTGCGTCCGGCACGAACAGTGAATGAAATCGATCCCAGTTGCGCGGGGTATTTGCTGGCCCGGAAATCACCTCGTACAGCGCACCAATAATGTTGTCTATGCTGCTCACATCGTCCGGGTCCGCGTCCTGAGCAAACGCAGGAACGGAAAAAAGGAGTAGGGCCAAGAAAGCTGCAGACCGCATGGTTCAAAGGCACTGGATTAATTGTCCCCCAAGATACGACCTAAACGGATCTGTGCGGGTGCCAACTTTGCTTAAGACGCAACAATTGTGCCGTGTCGTGCCGCTCCCAAGCCGGGTATTGGGGGGGGACTCCCTACCTTTTATACAAGGGATTTCAAAAAAAAAGTGGGGCGTAATTTTCGCGAGCTGAACCGTCATTCGGTGCCCGGATTTTGGTGACGCGCGCGGAGGCGTTCAGGCAGCAGTGTTAGCATTTTTTTTACGGTTGACCCGTTGATTTGGGCCGGGTTGAGGGTATCTGGTGCTGCGGTTGGCTGGATTATGTGGTCCGCGGCGGCGGCAGTGTAGCGTGTGAAGATGGTTTGGCTTGGATTTCGCCCTTCACAGGCGCTCAGAGGGCGAGTTTTGGGCGCTGGACGGGTAAAGATGCAGTAAACGTCGTTTCAGCGCCGTTTTGGCGGCCTCAAAGA
>JAPPNA010000026.1 GCA_028873925.1 Bacteroidota bacterium
TACTCAATCTCACTATCACTCTACCCCATTAAGTACCTTCTTAAAAGATACAGGGAGCTTGAGGAAACCCTGAAAAAACTTGGCCGTCGACCTAGGAAGGCAAAACTCCGAAGCTTTATTCACGCGTTCTGTACCGGGGATGAATGGCAGTCGCCCGAAAAACTGGCCTGCCTGCTCAAGTGCGACAAAGGCAATCTGGTTAGGAGGCATTTAACACCAATGACCGATCAGGGTCTGTTGGAGCGCAAGCATCCGCACAATCCTCACCATCCCAAGCAAGCCTACAGGACTGCAGACCGTCTGGAATACAGCAGCTGAGTGTGGCGCAGATCACATCGGGCTCTGGCCCAAGCCAGTATCTGATTGAATACTGCCTATATTTGCTCCTTAGAAACATAAGTTGGACCGGATTCGCAATTCAAAATGGTCGTCAGGCTTGCGAACGAAAATGATGTAAAGGCGGTCGCTACGCTCTTTGACCGCTACAGGCAGTTCTATCGGCAGCATTCCAATCTGGCGGGATCTACCGCATTCATTCGTGCGCGGCAGGCCCAGGGGGACTCCGTGATCTTGGTGGCATCGATGGAGGTCAGAAGGTTGGTCGGGTTTGTGCAGCTGTATCCCAGCTTTTCCTCGGTCCGTATGGCAAAGGGGTGGATATTGAATGACTTGTTTGTCGATGCCAGATGGCGCGGTCAGGGGGTGGGCGAAAAGCTCATGATTGCGGCGAGAGACTTTGCGGTGCAGGATGGAGCAGCCGCGCTGTGGCTGGCGACGGAAAAAAGCAACGCTACCGCCAAACGACTCTATGAGCGGGTCGGATATGTGCTGGATGAGGATTTTGATCACTATGAACTGAATCTTCCCTGACCCATGTGCGCACAGTAGTCCGTTCCAGCCCCATGCAGGATATCCTTAGCGACCTTGCTCCCGAGGACTACCGCTTCTTGATCGGGATCATCCAAGGCCCGCTTAAACCCTGCACATCGCTCAAGGCGGATGTCGAAGAGCTGGTTGCCTCCCAGTCGGAGGGTGTCCGCAGAAGGCTGGTGAGCAGCCTGGAAAACGAAATCCGGTACCTAGGCAGCAGTGATCTGGCGTACCAGTTCCGCCGGGCCATGGGGCAGGTCCCCGGTAGATCCTTCAGATCGATCGTCAAGGACACCGCCCGCTACCTGAAAGTACCACTGCCCACAATGAACACTGAACGCGCCATGGTTACGTTTTTGGCACAGGACTATGCAACACAGCAGTTCGGCCAATTGCCCGAAAACCAGCAGCAGCGCATCTTGGAAGAGCTGGGAGTGGAGCGCGAGCGGGCCCTTACATTTCTCAAGAAGGCATCGGGGGTATTCGCAGGTCCGGTGCTGATTGAGGCCTTCGGGCTTGTGGTAGTGCAGGGGCTCATCAAGACCGTACTGTTCGGTATGGTGGCCAAGACAATTGGACGACAACTGGCCGTGAGATTGTTCGCGTATTTGTTCGCCCGGGTTCCCTGGTGGGCCGGGTGGATTTCGCCGGCCGCCTGGACGTTGTCACTGAGTTGGGCAGCACTGAATCTGCAGGGCCCTGCCCGCCGCAAAACAGTGCCCATTGTGCTGTTCTTGGGCATGTGCTGCCTTCGCGACGGGGCAGAGGCAGCCGACTACATATGAGCGCCATAGTGCGGGTGCTGACTTGGGTGAGCGGCCTGGTCGTATGGGTCTTTCTCGGGGCGGCCGCCCTTTGGCCCGCGCTGGTCCCGTGGGAGGATATGGTGTTTTTGGGTCCCCCTGTTCTGCTGATGCCGCAATTGCTTTATACAAATGATTCGCAAAAGAGGCTGGATCGCTTGGCCCGGGCATTTGCGCGTGTGGCCATTCTGGCGTTCGTTACGCTGGCCGCACTGCTAGTGGTCAGACACCAGGTGAATGAGGTATGGTTCGTTGGGCTTGTTGGCATCACACTGCTGGCCGGGCCAGCCATGGCCGCGCAGGCATCATCAGGACTTCGGCTCTGCCGCACCATCGCCATTCATGAGGGATGCGGTCTGGTAGCTGGCATGCTGTGGCCTAGCTTTCTGGTTCTGGACATGGCCGGGCACATGGCTTTGAATGGCTGGATCGGCACAATGTGGCTGGTCATGCACAGCGTCTATGCCATCGGCACGGGGATTCGAGGCCATCGTAAGGCGGAACGCTTCGGGTAGTGCCTGGACCGGCACCGCATTGATGTTGCACAATCGGGCCTCCGTTGTCGGAACCTGCAATGAACATGTGTGTTCACGCGGCGCAAGTTAACACTCGTATAGAATCCCTAAGATCGCGGGGAGCAACGCCAATGGCAGAAGCAGCAAACTTGGGTAAGGTCATACTCATCACCGGAGCCTCCTCTGGAATGGGCCGGGAGGCAGCGATCCTCCTGGCCCGCGGGGGCCACACCGTCTATGCAGGCGCACGCCGGGCGGAACGTATGGAGGACCTGTCGGAACACGGCATTACTCCGGTACAGATGGATGTCTCAAAGGGTGAGGACAACGAACGGGCTGTGCGCGAGATTATTAATGCTAAGGGACGAATTGACGTTCTGATCAACAATGCGGGCTTCGGCCTCTACGGGACGGTAGAGGACATTCCGCTTGAAGATGCCAGATATCAGTTTGAAGTGAACCTGTTCGGCATCGCCCACCTTACCCAACTCGTCCTGCCGCACATGCGGGCGCAGCGCTCCGGCCGAATCGTCAACGTCTCGTCAATGGGAGGGAGGATCTACACGCCCCTCGGTGCCTGGTACCATGCCACCAAACACGCTCTTGAGGGTTGGTCGGACTGCCTGCGCGTGGAAACCGCCCCCTTCAACATACAGGTTGTTGTTATCCAACCGGGCGCGATCAGGACCGAGTTTGGTGATGTGATGGGATCCCGCCTAAGGAAGTACTCCGAGGACACGGCCTACAAAGCCCAGGTGGACTCGCTTCTGCGGCTGATGGATAACCTTGAACCCGGTACCCGCGGCACCGCACCGGAAGTCCTCGGCAAGGTGTTTGTCAAGGCCGCCACGGCCCGAAAGCCGCGCCGGCGATACGTCAGCGGCTCCATGGCTCGTCCCTTGATGTTTCTCCGCAAATGGTTCGGGGACGGAGTCTACGAATTCATGCTGCTTCGCATGTTCCGCTGATGCCGCAGGACCTTGCCATGCCTACCTTGAACTTCCGCCATTCCAAGCGGTGTTCCGGTCATTCCACGATGGTAAACTCCGATTTGAGTCTATAGGCAAGCCGGTATCGCTGGCGTGGCAGCGACGAAACGTCCGCCCGCTATTTCACCGATGTGGTAGTGGAGTTCTGCAATGGTCCGTAGCTTCGCCATCGTGCGTGAATCAATAGACCCTAAAATGCCGCCAATCTGCGTGCGGAACATTCTGACAGTCACACCGCTAAACGTGATCAGGGCCAGTCAAAATGATCCCACCCCGACAAGCTGCAGCTGATGCCAAAATGTCCCATCTACATGGGTACATGCCGTTAGACCCGCATCGTGTACTGCAACGATAGTAACCGGCGTAGGGACCACCTGCACACTTCGTTTGACTTTCTGGGCTATACGTCCAGACCGAGGGAGATGAAGACGCAGACGGATAAGCTGTTTACCGGGTTCAACCCGGCCATCAGCAACAGGGCGGCCAAGCAGATCTGTGCCGAGATTCAGAGCTGGGGGCTGCATTGACTCAATAACTGGCGGTTACTCGGATGTGGCCCGGATGTGCAATGCGCGGGTACAAGGAAGGATCAGCCATTACGAAGCCTTCAGCAAGTCGGCACTTTCAGAGATATGAATGTATCTGGAGTTTAGGTTGGTGGAGTGGGCCATGCGAGAGCATAAACGCTTCCGGGGGCACCGGCTTTGTGCGTTCCGGTGGGTGCAGGAATCGGCCTATCTGGATTCGGCGGTGTTTGTGAATTGGCAGCTCCGGTGCGGTCCCCCTTGTTCGCACTACAACGGCTGCTCTGGAAGAGCCGTATGAGTTGAGAGGCTTACGTACGGTTCTGTGAGCGCCCCCCCGGGGGGGCAGATTCACCCCGGGCGACTCAACGCAAGCTTAGACACCCAAGAATCAGAACCGAAAAGTGCCGCCCGGATGGCCACAATCCATCTGAATATCCAGCACGCGCCGCTCGTGCGTGAAATTGATTTGATTAACGGCAAACTGGGGCCTACATATATTGCAGTGTCACGTATCTCATCCGCGCGGGGGGAACGGATCCCTGCCGGGAGGGATGGTGATTTTCCGCCTTATTTTGCCATCTTTTCCCTGAATTGTCAGCTCACCACCTCCCTGGTTCTTCACGTTCTCCCTTCCAGCCTCTATGGCTTCAGCTTGGGTATCATGCAGTGAAGCGGCTTTGCCACTGTTATTCCGCTTATTGGCCCACTTTCCGTTTTTTCGTGGTGAAATTGTCCGATCCTGTTTCTTGCTCATTGGCTCGCAGTCTCATGTCCAAATGATCGTCAAGACATCCATATTCGTGCCAATCCTTCCAGTAGCTCATTAGATGTTAAGTTGGCAGGAGGTTCATCCCAGTATACTGCCAGAATGTCACGACCAGGCAGTTAATCCGAATTATTCATGGATTCAGTGTTCAGTCCAGCACCAATAGACGACCATCCTAATTCAATTAGTTCTGACTCTAGTCCTGCGTATGGCCAGGCATACAGCCTCAAGTGGCTGGATCGGCAAGGTCATCTACAGCGTCTATGCCATCGGCACGGGGGTTCAAGGCCATCGCACGGCGGAACGCTTCGTATAGTGCAGGGACCAACTCGTCCGCGGTGGCTACGGAAACATCGACGATCCGCGGGTACAGAAGGAAGCTCGCACCTGCCGTGTCAACCGTGACCTGGCAGATGCCCATGCGCCGCTGGAGAAATGTGGCACTTTTTTGAATCGCCTGAAATTTGGTGGCCGGTACGATCCAGATTCGCTGCCAGAATATACCCCGACGGACATACAGGTGACTGCCGTTGAAGGCCCACCCATGACATCGGTACTGCATCCAGGCCAGCACCCACAGGGTCGGGAGCAGCGTCAGTCCCCATATGGCCGGACTCCATAACAGTTGAACCAGGGTCACCAGCGCTCCCAGAGCCAGGGTGTACCTTAGCCCCATGCGCCGAATGCTTATCGGCGACACGGACCGATAAGTGTCCGGCAGCGTAAAGTCATCAATACGCTGCGCCACAGGGAGCAGCCGTGGCAGCCTGGCCAAGGGAATCGCCATCTGCATGCCCCGTTCACTGGTATCAAACGCGAGCGTCTGCAGGGCCAGACGAAAACGGTTGTGCAGGCGCATAACAGGATTGGACTTGAGGACGAGCGACTGCACCCTGGGATACGGAATGGTGGTCTCCCGCAGTGTGAAAAGCCCGAATCGGCGATGAATCTTAGTGGGGCGCAATTCCAACTGGAAGCCGTAGTAACGGGCAACATGAATGCAAATGCCGGTAATCCACCCCAGCAGCAGACCGGCCAGAATAATGGGGAGCACCAGCAATGTTGAGAATCCGGGAGTATTGCCGGAGAACTCCTGAATTTGGTCGGCCACCAGATTGGTCAGCACTTCTTCCAAGGGAATCAGCCCAATCTGGTCAAGTTGGCTGACAATAGCCCAGCCCGCCGCGAAGTAGATCAGGGAAAACGTATACATACCGGAGACCAGCAGCTGAGGCAGCGGCAGCGAATAGTCCGGCGTTACCGCCTCGGGCGAAGCATCGGGGGCACCCTCCGCCGGCTTGGCCGAGCGTAACAATGTGCGAATCCGCTCAGCCTCCGAGACGGGGACGTACTGCAGCACCCCCTCCGCCTTTATGCTGCCCGCCGTTTCAATCTTGACAGCGGTCAGATTCAGCAGGCGGGCCCCAATGTTGCGCTCAAAGGCTACATTCTGAATCCGCTCCGATGTGATATTGCGCCGAACACGCTTGAGCACGCCCGAATGAATCACAATTTCCCCTTCACTGACCAAATACTTGAAAAAGATGTATCGGGGTAGAATTTGCAACAGTCCCGACACCCCAAGCAGGCCGGCCGCAATCAGAAACAGCAGCCCGTCAACATCTATCGACAGAACCAGAACGACCCCATAAACCGCTGTGCTCGACATGATGATGACCAGCGAAAGCGGATGGACCCGCCGGAAGTTGGTGTCGGCTTCAACCATCAGACCGCCGGTTCAATGATGAACTGCTTAAGTTCATCCCTCAGGCGCGCAGCCTCCTCATGCAGCAGCCCGGGCAGCGTTACACTGCTGCTGCGCGTGCCCGCTGTGTGTACTACCAAACTGCCCAAATCAAGATTGCGCTCAAATACATCCTGGGATATGTCCAGATGCTGGATACGCCGCAGCGGCACGATGGTATCCACCCGCCACCAGATTCCCCGGATCAGCCTCAGATCTTCCGCCCGTAACTCATATCGCCAGAACCGGTAGCGCACGATCGGGTAGACACCGGCCGACAAAACCCCGAGCGTAATCACCGTGCCGAGTACCAACAGTACCCGCGTCGGGACCTGTCCCGGCCAAGGGATGATTTGGAATATGCCCCAGGCCATCGCAATCAGCAGACAGATGCCCCAAAACAGGGCAGCACGGATCATCCAGACGGATTTAACGGAGGGGTGCAGTTTGTGCATCGGCCGGTGTGTAATTTCCGCTGGTTATACTTTGGAACGATACGTTTTGTGACGAACATGGCACGAATGCCTTTAACGATCAGCATTCTGGGCTGCGGCTATGTGGGACTTCCGGTGGCGGAGGCGCTGATCAGCCGCGGCTGGCGGGTTCGCGGATCCACCACACGAACAGAAAAGCTGCTGGACCTGCTGCGCGTCGGCGTTGAGCCTTACCTGGTGCGGCTGACTCCGAAGCCGGAAGGCCGCGGTCTGGACGACTTCTTTGATTCCGAGGTCGTGTTTCTGAATTTTCCGCCCGGACGCCGCCGCAAAGATGTGGCATCATTCCTGGCACGCGCCATGGAGGGGCTGATTGGTGCCATGTGCGCCGGGCAGGTGCGCCGCGTGATATTCGCCAGCTCCACGAGCGTCTACGGAGCCGGGCGCGTAACTGAGTCGGATGCCACGCTCACCGCAGCTCTGACCGCTTCAGGCCGGGCGCTGTTGAAGGCCGAAAAGGCGCTGCTGCAGCAGTCCGATTTCAATACCACCGTGCTGCGCTACGGCGGGCTGTACGGTTATCATCGGCCCCCGGGCCGGTTCCTGATGGGCCGGACAATCGCCGGCGGCCGGCGTGCCGTCAACCTGGTTCACCGGGATGACGCGGTCGGAGTGGCGGTAGCCGCTATTGAACAGGGTAGATGCAATGAGATCTTCAACGTATGCGCCGACCGGCATCCGACACGTCAGGCATTCTACACGAAAGCGGCCCAATGGCTTAGCTGTGCGCCGCCGGAATTTGCCGACCATGACGACAGACCTGACAAGATTGTGCTCAACGATAAGGTACGCCGGCAGCTGGCCTATGAATTTGCTCACCCGGACCCTATGCGCAGGGCTCCCTGATGCAACCTGGCGGCGGCAATCGGGTACGAATATCAAGGATTCTCCTGCGGCATGCAACTCAATGATCTGACCCCTGAAGAGGCACGAATAATTGTCCACAAAGGGACCGAAGCTCCGTTTACAGGTCAATACAACCACCACTATGCGGCGGGTCTTTATCTGTGCAGGCGATGCGAGGCACCCCTCTTCCGTTCAGAAGATAAGTTCAAGTCCGGCTGCGGATGGCCGAGTTTTGACGATGAAATTGCCGGGCAAGTCAGGCGGGTGCCCGATGCGGATGGCCGCCGTACCGAAATCGTCTGCGCCGCCTGTGATGGCCATCTGGGGCATGTATTCACAGGGGAGCGATTCACCCCGAAGAACACGCGCCACTGCGTCAACTCACTGTCGATGAAATTTGTGGCCCAGGAAGACATAGAGCCATAAAAAGGCGTACCGGAGGTGGGACTCGAACCCACACGTCCGAGTGGACACAGGCTCCTAAGGCCTGCGCGTCTACCATTCCGCCACTCCGGCGCGGGAAAGCCAATGTATCCCGCCGCCACCCCGATTGTTCCCTTTGTGTGTGGCTAACCTTGTGTGTCGCACTTGTTTTTTCCTCCAAGGTACACGCCCAGATATACGGTAGCTGGACGTATGACGCTCCCCCGGATCACCTGGCGGATGTGACATGGCTGGAGAATGCGCGATTAGGCACTCTGCAGCTTTCCGGATGTGCCGCCGCGCTGGTCTCGGCGGATGGCCTCGCGGTTACGAGCGCCTCCTGCCTGCGCGCTTCGGTGGCGAGGATCGTGGGAGACTCGGCCGCAACGGCCGGCATGTATGCGCAGTCGCTGGCCGGCGAAATCGCGCTGGCCCCGCTGGTCGCGCGCCAGATCGTGGACATGACCGATATCACGGGTCAGGATGAAGCCGACCATATGGCAGACTATACGCTGGAATATCACCTATTGGCCCGCGATGACAGCACGAGGTTCTGGTTGTACGCTTTCCGTCCGTTCCGGGACGTGAGACTGGTGCTGCTGCCATCTGCGATGGCGGCCGGCTTTGGACAGGACAGGGCCGTTTTTCCACGCCATAGGGTTGACTTTGCCTTCATCAGACTTTATGCGCCGGACGGCACCCCATATATCACGGAGAATTACTACGCGTGGAGTGAGGCCCGTCCGTCCGCCGGCGAAACGATCTATGCCACGAGCATTCCGCAATACACGCCTATGCTGAGCGCCAGCTCTGTGGAGGTTTATCCGTACAACGGCACCATCACGCCGCCCTTTACGACGCTGTACGGTATGCTGGACCTGCACTTTGCGCACGGAGCATCCGGCGACTGGGCACTGCCTGCGAACTGGCTGGCCCGGCAGGATGCTCTTGAGCTTGGCGCACCGCTGAATTTTGCGGTCGCGGGCAGGTGCACCCAGTTGGGGACCGCATTTGTCAGTCAGGATCTGGAAGTGCGCGGCGTGGCATTTGAGCAGACAGGCATAGGGGGCGAGTCGCGATGTATTTCCGTTGCCGCCGCAGGCGTGCTGACCGTGCTGCGGGGCATCTACAGCGCGGATCGGATAGCCGAAGAACTGGAATTGCAGCAGATTGAGAATTAACCCCGTTTGGATGCGTCAGGCTGCCCTGTTGCTGTTGCTGCTGGCCGGTTGTGCGCCGGAGCCGGTGGAAACCGCCCGCATAGTGGAGCGGCCAGCCGCCATGGAGGCCATTCGGCAACCTGTGGCTGAGCCGACAACACCAGATGACGGACCTGCCGTTGACCGATTTGACGTGGATGTGGGTCGCTTTGATAGCGGCAAGATGTGGACGTTTGATGAGCCCCCGCTCGACTGGCTTAAGGAAGAGTACGGGCTGGACACCGATTCCGCCTGGTTCGCGAGGGCGAGGCTGGGTGCCCTTCGGTTCGGTACTTCATGCTCGGCCTCGTTTGTGTCGTCGTCCGGGCTGATCATGACCAATCACCATTGCGCGCGCGATGCCATTTCGGACGTTACCGAAGAAGGAGAGGACCTGCTGGAAAACGGCTTCTACGCAGCTGCTTCAAGCCAGGAGCGCCGGGTAAAGGACCTGCATGTGGATCAGCTGCTAAGTATCGAGGATGTCACCGCAAGCGTGCATGGAGCCGGTCGGGCCGTGCGCGGCGACAATGAGCGGGTGCAGGTCCGACGCAGCAAGGCCGACGAAATAGCGCGCGAACGCATGCGGGTTGCTGATGATTCAACTATCCATGTGGAAGTCGTAGAGCTGTTTAGCGGCGGACGCTACGCGGCCTATACGTTCCGGCGACACCATGACATCCGCCTGGTGATGGCCCCCGAAAAACTTATGGGGTACTTTGGCGGAGATCCAGACAACTTCACCTATCCGCGCTACGCGCTGGATGTATCCTTTTTTCGGGCCTACCATGCAGACAGCAGTCAGTTGGCCATTGACACCCATTACCGCTGGAGTGCGGCAGGGGCCGCGGTCGGCGATCCCGTATTTGTGGTCGGCAGTCCGGGTACGACGAATCGGCTGGGAACGGTCTCCCAACTGGAGTATGAGCGGGATTTTGAGCTGCCCCGGCGCGTAGAGGCACTCCAGCGAAGAGAAGAAGTGCTGCGCCCGTTCATGGGTCTGGACGCTCCTCAGACCGATGCGCTGGAAAACATGTACTTTTCCATCAGCAACTCGCTCAAGGCGCTGACCGGACAACTGGCCGGATTGCGAAACGATACGCTGATAGCCCAGCGTAGTGCGGCGGAATACAATCTGCGCGGAGAGCTCTTCAAATCCGATTCTCTGTCGTCACGGTACGGACAGCTGTTTCAGGACCTGGGGGAGATTCAGCTTTCAAAAAGATCAGAGATTCAGCGGTCGGCGGCCTTTGCGTTTCTGGGGACCGATGCCGGCTCCCGCATCCTTACCCGAGCGCTGTACGGCTACTACTACGCCACTATGAAACAGCGCGGATTCGCGTCCGAGGAAGAGCTGGAAGAGGTTCGCAAACAGGCCATGTCGTTCGAAAATCTCCCTGCAGATGTGGAGCAGATGCTGATCCGAGTGCGTCTGGAGGAGCTGCAGCAGTCGCTGGGAGCGCTGGATCCTACCTTGCGTGGTCTGACGGGAGGTGAGTCGTTGGACAGTGTGGCTGCCCGACTGGCGACCGGATCGGCCCTGTTGGACTCCAGTCGGTTCGCAGTCCTCCTGGAGGAGGGATACCTGAGCAGCGATGATCCGTCAGTTCCGGTGATTAACGCGCTGGCCCCGCTTTTCTTCACAGCTCAGCAGCAGAATCAGAGTTTCGGGAACAGGGAAGAACTGCTGGAAGGGCAGCTGGCCCAGGCACGGCTCGCGATTTACGGCTCCAGCATACCGCCGGATGCGTCGTTTTCGCTGCGGTTCGCGGATGGTGTGGTGCGGGGCTATCCCTACAACGGTACCTGGGCACCGGCATTTACCACATTCTTCGGGTTGTATGACCACTATCATGCGTACCGGGATGTAAGCACGGAATGGGACCTGCCGCCGCGCTGGCGCTTGCCCCCCGAAGGTCTGCCGCTGTCAACCCCGTTGAATCTGGTCAGCACGAATGACATCACCGGGGGCAATTCCGGGTCGCCCCTGCTTAACGAGGACCTGGAAATCGTGGGACTGATATTCGATGGCAATATTGAGTCACTCTCCAACGTTTATCTGTTCAGTGATCGCGTCGCCCGCGCTGTGTCCGTGGATTCGCGCGCGATCATGGCGGTACTGCGCCATGTATACGATGCGGACCGGCTGGTGGAGGAGATCAACGCCAGCCAATGAGGCCTGTTTGGCTGGAGAAGCATCGCCCGCAGCCTGCTGGGGCCGCCCCGCCTCACCCTGCATGTGCCGCCGCGCCGCATCCCGGTGGCGCACAGCCAGTGCGTCGCGTTGCCTAAATTGGCGCACAATCTGCCGCCCGATCATGCTGGCCCGCCTGTTGCCGCTATTGCTGTTAGCCGCGTGCGCCGTAGAGCCGCCACCGAATATCGTGCTGATTATGGCGGATGATCTGGGGTATGAAGGGCTGGGCGTAAACGGCGGCCTGAGCTATGACACGCCGCATCTGGACTCGCTGGCGGCAGCTGGTATTCGGTTTACGCGGGCTTTCTCAACGCCGCTTTGCACCCCATCCCGCGTGCAGTTGATGACCGGCAAATACAACTTCCGCAATTACATCGGTTTCGGACTGTTGGACCCGGCCGAACAGACCTTCGCGCATCTGCTGCGCGAGGCCGGGTATGTGACCGGCGTAGCCGGCAAATGGCAGCTCTATGGGGATGCCCGGCAGCGGGGGCTGGCGGGACGCGGCGGAGCTACACCGCAGGAGGCCGGATTTGACGAGTTTGCCCTCTGGCAGTTTATGGAACGCGGTCGCCGCTACAAATCGCCTACCATCCACTATACGGGGCAACAGCCCGCAATGGTGCCGGATGCCTACGGTCCAGATCTGTTCGCAGACTACATTGAAGCATTTTTTGAACGTCACCGGAACGAGCCGTTCTTTCTGTACTTCCCCATGGCACTGCCGCATGATCCATTCCTGCCTGCGCCCGATCACGCGGACTACGAAAGCCTGAATCTGGACAGCGCCCGCAGCGATTCAAAGTACTTTGCGTCCATGGTTCACCATATGGACCATCTGGTGGGCCGCATTACGGTTGCCCTCCATCGGCTTGGGCTGGACCGCCGGACCCTGGTGTTGTTCACCATTGATAACGGAACACACCGCAGCGTGATTTCTGAGCATACCCGAGGTCAGATTCAAGGCCGAAAGGCCTTTCCGGTCGCGGCCGGCACGCATGTGCCGCTGATCGCCCACTGGCCAGGTACGATTGAGAAGGGTCGCATCAGCGATGAGCTGATAGACTTTACGGATTTTCTGCCCACACTGGTGGAGGCGGCCGGTCATCGCCTGCCGGCCGACTTTACCGCAGACGGGCTGAGCTTCTATGGCCAGCTGACCGGTCAGCCGGACAGCGTCCGAAGTTGGATCTACTGCCACTATGACCCGCGCTGGGGGCGGTTTGAGCCAGCCCGCTGGGCGCAGGATCATACCTGGAAACTGTACGGAAACGGCCGGTTTGTCAACTGGTCCGAAGATCTGGACGAAATCCACGCGCTGGCAGACTCCGTGCTCAGTCCCGATGCGTTGCAGGCCAGGAACCGGTTGCAGCGGGTGCTCAATCGCATGCCTCCGCTGCCCCCGACAGATCAGGGTAACTGATGCGGGCCTGTACCGCGCGCTGCCAGTAGGGAGAAACCATGCATATGCCAGCAGGTAATGGTCGCCAGACCGCTCTTGTGCTGGCCGGCGGAGGTGCCCGTGCGGCCTATCAGGCCAGCGTACTTGAATACATCCATGAACTGGCCCCGGAGGCCCGTTTCCCGGTCATTACCGGCGCGTCCGCCGGTGCCATTAATGCGGCCTACATGGCCGGGCACGCGCTGGAGACGGGGCACTCGGACTGGCGAACTGCTGGCACAGCCTTACCGGCAAAGATGTGTTTGAGGTGGAGTTAGGGCTGCATATGATGCGACGGGTGTGGAAGCGGATCATTGCAGGGCAGGGTGCCGAAGAGGGATACAGTCTACTGGACCCCACGCCGCTGCGCCGGTATCTGGCTGAGCAGCTGCTGGCGGAGGATGATGGTGGGTTGCCACATATCGCGGAGGCTGTCGGTCAGGGCGCTTTGGCCATGTTGTGTATCACGGCGACCAGCTATGCCATCGGACAATCCGTCTCGTGGATACAGGGCAGGGACATTCAGCGCTGGGAGCGTCCCGACCGCCGCTGTACGAGCTGATCTGAATCTGGAACACATTATGGCCTCCAGTGCCCTTCGCCTGCTGTTCCCGGCGGTCCGCATCGGTGATACGTGGTATGGAGATGGCAGCATCCGATACATCGCGCCGTTGGCACCATCTTTGCACCTCGGGGCCACGGATATTCTGGTGATTTCCACGCGCTATGCCCGATCTGTTGAAGAAGCCTCGCAGTCAGCCATCCGCAGCTACCCTCCGGCTGCACAGGTAATCGGTATACTGCTGAACGCCATCTTTTTGGATATGGTCGACCACGACACCCAAATTGTGCGCAGCATGTCCAGGTTTGTGCAACAGCTGCCTCCCGACCATCGTAGTGGGATCCGACCGGTAAACTGTCTCGTGTTGCGTCCGTCAGTAGATTTGGGAAGACTCGCCAGTGGATATGAAGGACAGGCCAGAGGCATGATATGGATTCTGACCCGCGGCCTGGGCAGCTCGGAGACCGAGAGTTCGGATCTGGCCAGTGTGCTGCTGTTTGAAGCTGGCTACATCGGCCGCCTGATTGATCTCGGATGGGAGGATGCCCCTCGGCAGCGTGCGACCCTTGAGGCTTTTCAGCGCGGAGGTGCGGCATGAGCGGTGCCCGACCGGTGCAGAAGCCCCCAATGAGGGTAATTCCCGGGGTAGGACTGTATGTGCTGCTGATGCTCTGTGGACCTTCAGCGGCTTCGGGACAGGTTGTATCCGGGCGTGTGCTGGATGCGCACACCGGGGAGGTTCTGCCTGCCGCTACTATCCATGTGGCGGGCACGTTTCAGGGGACTATAACCAATTCCGATGGGCAGTTTGAAATCAGCCCGGAAGAATGGCCTACCGACCTGGTGGTGCGGTTTTTGGGCTATCGGACGGACACGGTACAGGTGGCGGTGCCGGCGGCCATCACAATCCGGCTTGAGCCGGCGGCGATTGAGTTGGCTACAGTGGTTGTGACCGGGGAGAATCCGGCCGTTCGGATCATGCGCGAAGTCATCCGACGGAAGCAGATTTGGCGGGCTGAATTGGAATCCTACCAGGCGCAGGCGTACGCGCGCGTTGTATTTGCCAATGAAGAGGATATCGTAGCCATAAATGAGTCGGCCTCCACGGCCTGGTGGGCGCGCGGGAAGGGACTCCGCGAAATCAAAACCGGCAGCCGCGACACCGGCAATCTTCCCTTTGGCGATGCATTGCCCGCTGCCGCATTCATGATGAACCTGTATGACGACGACATTGTGATTGGCGGACACACTCTTATCGGCGTTACCCATCCCAACGCGCTGCACAGGTACGAATTCGCGCTTCTGCAAACGCGTCACATAGACGAGACGGTTGTCCACGACATTGAGGTTCGTCCGAAAAATGCCCTGATCAACGGGTTCACGGGCCGGATTTCGGTGTTGGGCAGTGAATACGCCATGATTGATGCGGAGCTGCAGCCCGGTAAGGCCTTCCTGTTTCCGCCGCCGATCAAGACCTATGAGGTCATTTTGCGCCAGCAGTTTTTCAACTTCAACACGACCGCCTGGCTGCCCGTGGATCTGCGTGCGGAAAACGCCATCAAGATCAGCTTCTGGCCCCTGCTCCATTTTCCAATTATTGGTGTGGATGTGATCGGACGATTTACGGACTACCAGCTTAACGTACCGGTGCCCGACAGTCTGTTTGCCTCCAACACACGGATGGTGGCGGATTCGGCAGCGATGGAATCCGGCAGCATATTTGGCGAGGAGGGGGTGGTGGTGCCGTACACGCCGGTGGAAACGCTGGCCTATGAATCCATTGACAGCACCCTCGCCCTTGAAGATGCGTATGCCCCGAGGGGTCCGTTCGGCCGGATGATTCGGGTGCAGCGGGAAGCCGAAGAGCAGCGCAGCCGCCTGAGCGGGACAGATTGGCCCGACATTACGCCCCGAGTGCGCTTTAACCGCGTGGACGGCTTCCATGGCGGAGTGGGGATTGCCGACCAGTTCGGCCGGCACCTGGTGCTCAGCGGGGGCGGCGGATGGAGTGCTGAGCTGCCGGGGCGTGATCAGTGGTCGTACGATGCCGCCGTGCGCCTGAATACGGATCGGGATGATAAGGTGGATTTTCATATGGAGAGTGGCTTCCGGGCCGCCACGGAGCAGACCTATCATGCCGACCACACGTCACAATTCAGCAACAGCATTGCCGTACTCATGTGGGGTCGGGAGGATTACTTTGACTATTATCGTATGGAGGGCGTGTTCGTTAGCGTGGGTCTGACCGGGGGGCACCGGCCGCACCGCGTGGAGGCTACCTGGCACCTGGAGAATCATGCCCGGCTTCCGCTTACGACTTCGTTTGATCTTCGCGGGGAAAAGACCCCCCAGCGCGCCAATGCGTCAGTAGATGAAGGCGATCTCCGATCCATCGCCTTAACATGGGGCATCGGTGCGCCTCCGGTACCTGTTTTCGGTGCCGTATCCGGCGTGGAGTATGTCAATTTTCAGGTTGAGCATGCCCTTGCAGGGTCGGACATGCGGTTTGGACGCTACGTTGCTTCCGCATACTGGCGATTCACCACTTTGCTTAAACGGCGGCTCCTGCCCGCCACATTGGACCTGCATGCGGTGCTGGGATTGTCCACAGGAGACCTGCCGCCCCAGCGTACGCACATTATTGAGCGGGGCAACGGGTACTTCGGTCCATTCGGAACATTACGCGCCTATTCCGGCCTCCCGGACCAAGGTAGGCAGATGGGACTATTCATGTGGGAGCACAATTTCCGAACGATTCCTTTTGAGCTCCTGGGCATCCGGAGTATGGCCAAGCGCGGATATAATGTGCTGGTTTTTGGCGGGCACGCCTGGATCAGGGATAGCGCATGGCAACAGCGACACGAACTCGGCGTTTCTCTGAGCGGTATTCTGGGGTTGTTTCGGATTGATGTGGCGAAGCCGCTTGACGAGCCGGGTGTCCGTTGGGGATGGGGCATTGCCCGCATTTTTTGAGCTGTTACGCGTTTCATCCGCGCTGTACTGGTTGCGGCAGGTTTGTGTGCGGGCCGCGATGCTGATTGGTGCGGCCTCCTGCGGATGGGTCATTTCCGCGAGCGCTCAGGTGGCGATTACAGGCACGGTTCGTGATGCCTCCACGCGGCTGCCGCTGGCTTCAGCGCATGTCATCGTACGCGGAACTCAGCGGGGTACGATAACCAATCACGAGGGGGCCTTTGAGGTAACGGTTCCCTCTCTGCCGGCAAAGCTCGTGTTTCGCTATCTCGGTTACGGGCTCTCGGAGTTTACCATCGGTCCCAATGATGCTCGTTCGGTCTCCGTGTACCTTGAGCCGGTTGTCTACCCGCTTCCTGAACTTCTGGTGGTCGGCGATGCGTTCGCGGCGGGAGTAATGGGGCAGGTCATCATGCGCAAGGCGGCGCGCCGCGCACATCTGCCCGCTTATAGCAGCGCCGGATATTCCCGCATCACCCTTGAGCGCCGGGATCGTGCAGTTCTGGTGGGGGAATACGTGTACGACCGCTACCGTGACCCGGAGCGCGGTTTTCGCCATGTGGTCCGATCCCGGCGGGCCACCGCCCGTTTTCACACGGAGCTCGGACTGACCCCGGAGCCTCAGGACCTGTCGCAGGACTGGATCGCCATCGGCGGATTGGATTTTATCGGCCCGACGCACCCGGATGCGCTCAGCCATTACATCTTTACCTTCGCGGGCCGTCGCCAGATGGGGTCCCGGTACGTGTACGACATGTATGTGGCCCCGCGAACGAATCTGGAGGCCACCCTGATTGGCCGACTGGCCGTATTGGACAGCGCATACGTGCTGCTTGAAGCCGATCTCAAGCCGGCCGACCATGTCGTATTCGGCGCGGATGTGCGCACATGGGATCTGTTTTACCGCCAGCAGTTTGCGGAAGTGGATTCGTTCTGGCTCCCGGTGGGGCTCTTCGTGGAGGGGCGGATTCATGTGGAGCCGGATGGTGTGTCGTTAGCGCCTGCATCGGTTCGTCAGGTGGCTCAGCTCAAGGATTACCAATTGGGGGTGACTGCCCCCGATGAAGTGCTTGCGCGACCCGGTACATGGCAGACGGATACGCTTTCGGTACTCATGGACGACCTGTTTCTGATGGGTCTTGACCAGGTGATGCTTACCCCGCGTGAACTGGAGGCCATTGAGGCGGCGCGCGGAAGACCGGAGCTGACCCTGCGGCAGGCCCTGCCTGCCGCGCCCCGACAGCGGGGTGCCGATCGGGAGGCCGAAATGTTTGCTGCGGGGGATCCCCCGCAGTTTGTCTGGCCTGCATTTTTCGGCTGGGAACCGCAGTTGCGATACAATCGCGTGGACGGAGTGCTGGGCGGTGTCGGGACGGTAATGGAATTGGGAGGTGCAGGACCGATGGAGGTGGCAGGCCGTATAGCGCAGTCCCTGGGACTGGGTCGCACCCGCGTAGAGGTAGCCACCCGGCACCGATGGTCCTCGCGATGGGCGTTCACGCTCAAACTGCTGCAGGATCTGCGCCCGGTCCAGGACCCGGTTATTCATCCGGTAGCCCTCAACAGTCTCTCCGCACGGCTGTTGCGGCGCGATTACTTTGACTGGTACTGGTCGCAGCGGGCCGGAATTGCGTTGCAGTATCAGAGGCAACGCGTTCGACTCTTGATGTCCTCTACGGTGGAAGGCCAATCTTCGGTTGAGCGTCAGGTCAGGCATCCCTGGCCCTACAGGCGCTCGTTTCCGCCGAATCCTCCTGTTGCGGATCAGCTCCGAGTGGGTGCGGAACTGCGGCTGGCTGCGGGGGCAAACTGGCAGCCCTATCCCACAACTGCCCACCGCCGGGTGGAAATCCGGCTGGAGTACGGTCACGCAGGTTCAAGCGGCGGATACCTGCGCAGTTTACTGCGGGCGGACGCGTTTGTCAACACGTTCCGCCGGTCACGTCCTGAGCCGGCCCGGCTGATGTTACGGCTCCTGACCGGGGCCTCGTCGGGATCATTGCCGATTGTACGGAGGCACGGCCTGGAGGGTACGCTGGGTCCGTTGGCGGCCTTGGGAACCCTGCGGTCCATGACGGGCAGGTCGCTGGCAGGCCAGCATGTCGGAGGTCTTTATTGGGAGCATGATTTTCGGGGTCTGCTGTTTGAGGCGCTGGGTCTGCGCCGATGGGCGGAGGCGGGTGTGGGTTTTCGGCTGGCTGGTGCGCATGCGCGCATCTGGCCCGGGGCGGGCTCGACACAGGAAGCCTCCGTATCTCTGGTGCGTGCTCCGGTGCGCCTTGACCTGACGCGCCGCCTGAACACGCCCGGCTGGTTCGTGACCGCAGGCTTCGTCGGGAGGAGATAGGCACGCTATGCCAAGGGAGTGTGCGGGGCAATCTGAAGTGCGATCTTCACCTGTACGCCTTCGGCGCGGAAGCATGCACCAGCGGTCACAGCTGAGGGATCTTCGTCCTGATACGGCAACGCGCGCTTCGGCCGATGCTGCGCCCGCCTCGGCATCGATCAGCGTCATGCATACAAGGATTCCTGGAGCTATCAGCGGGGTTCTGGGCCTCCCCACGGTTAAGGGGCGCACAAGGCCGATTCGGGCGTAACAGCAGCAGAGCACAGGCAGCATGGCGAATTCATCAGGGATCGAATGGCTTTATGAGGACAATCATCTGTTGGGGATCTTCAAACCGGCCGGCCTGCTGTCTCAGGCCGACCGTACCGGTGACCCTGATGTTGTATCGCTGGCCCGGTCCTATCTCAAGATCAGATTCAACAAACCCGGCAATGTGTATGTCGGGCTGGTTCACCGACTTGACCGCCCGGTCTCCGGTGCCATGGTGCTCGCCCGAACATCAAAAGCCGCCGGGCGGCTGAGCAATGCATTCCGGGAACGGCGGGTCCGCAAGAAATATCTCGCGGTCCTTGAAGGCCGTCTGACTGGCCGGGGTGTACTTCACAATGCCATTCACAAGGATACCCGTACCGGTCGTGTCAGCATAGATCCAGTCAGAGGAAAAGAGGCCGTCCTGCAGTACCAGGTACTCGGTGGGATCGGCCAGGAAACGCTCGTTGAAATCAGTCTCAAGACGGGGCGGCCCCATCAGATCCGGTGTCAGTTTGCCCACAAAGGCTTCCCGCTGGTCGGTGACCTGCGGTACGGGGCACCCCGTCAGTTTGATGGCAGGAACCTGGCCCTCCATTGCGTAGAGCTTGCTTTTGAACACCCCGTGCGCCCGAAAACAGTCGTGATCCGCGCTGCGCTGCCGGTCACCTGGGCCAGATACGCCGCACTGTTCTGAAAGGATTTTCACAGCGTCTTCGTACAACAAACGGACCACATGAAAGCGCTTTCAGTTTATGGGTCACATACACTTAGCAAATGCGTGCAGCGTCCGAAGTCATGGAGCGTCAGCCGGAGACGGACAGAGTTCCCGGGTCACGCGTAGGCGTGGTATTGCTGCACTGGGGCGAGCCCGATACGCCGGAGAATCTGGACGCATTTCTCAAGAACGTCTACGCGGATCCGGCCATGGTACGGCTGCCCGGGGGGCCAATGTTCAGACCCTACTTCTCCCGTGCGGCCTGGTCCATTCAGCGAAAAGCGATCAGGAAGCAGTTGGGTGCAAACGGGGGGTTCTCTCCGGCGACAGGATTCGCCGTTGAGCAGGCTCGGGGCCTGGAACGTCTGCTGCAGAGCAGGACCTGTTCCCTGGAATGCAGGACGTACGTTTCCATGCGGTTCTGGCATCCCGGTGTGTCTGACACGGTGGCTGCGCTTGGGCGGGACAACATCAGGCATGTGGTGTTGGTGCCCGGATTCCTGCAGCCATTCAAGGCCGGACTGCAAAATGTCGCCGCGGAATGGAACGTACAGGCCGATTCCGATCGCCCACCGGCCTGGTCCACCACCCGGTTGGACAGCTTTGCGTCAAACCCTCGCGTACTTCGGGCAATCAGTGAGCGCGTGCGTCAGGCCCTACAGCGGTTTCCTCGATACAGCCGTGAAGGTGTAACGGTCCTGTTCGCCGCGACGGGCGTACCGGGTCGCGATGATAGAGGCTATTATCGGAGGGTGCAGGAAATGGCCGACATAATCATAGGGCTGCAGGGTCAGGCTGCCCCGGCTCAGGTCGCGTTTCATGGATATTTCGGGCCGATAAACGGACCGGGCCCCGAACTGAAGCGGCAGATCGAAGTGCTGGGACGCAAAGGCGTGCGCAACCTGCTGGTTGTTCCGTTGTGCAGCATCATGGACACGCTTCATTCGACTCAATATCTTGACATGGCCTGCCGCACCGTTGCCCTGCGTGCAGGTATATGCCAGTATGAAGTCGCGCAGTCGTTAAACAGTCACAGGCTTTTCCTGGAAATGCTGGCAGATCTCGTACTGGCGCGTCTGGATGTACCGACGCGTGCAGTGGAGGCGCTGACGTAGCGCTACAGATCGTTCGCCCTCCAGAGGTACCAACTGGCCACACTGCGCCAGGGTCGCCAGCGCGTCCCGTATTCAGCCAGTTCCCGAGTGGAGGGCAGCATGTCGCGCGCAAAGGCAATCTTGAATCCCCGCCGGATCCCCAAGTCCGTGACCGGCAGCACATCCGGACGACCCAGATGAAATATCAGCACCATCTGGGCGGTCCAAGGCCCAATGCCCCGGTGGGTGGTGAGTGTGCTGACGATGTCCGCGTCGGTCATTTTGTCTATGGCGGTGCGTGCTGGCATTTTCCCTTCCAGGCAACTTCCGGCGAGCCCCTGAATGGCAGCCACCTTGGTGCGGGACAGCCCCACGCTGCGCAGCGCATCGGCCGATGATTGTGCGATCCGGGCGGGCGTAGGTGAATCTCCATAGAGATTCCACAGGCGGGTCTGGATGGCCAGGCCCGCATGCTTGGAAATCTGCTGAAATATCACCGAATGCACCAGGTGCTGGAATAAGGTCCAGTCAGTCGAAATCGCAAGTTTGAAGGATCCGACCTGTTCGATCAGTCGGCCCAGGGTCGGATCAGAGGCACACAGCGCGTCAATGGCCTCGTCTGCGTCGTAGGGGAGCATTCTTGTCGGGATACAGGGTCTAAGGCGGACAGAAGCGCCGGGTAGGGCACCACTCGGCATCGCTCAATGCATTGCCGCATCCGATCTGATGGTATAGTTCCACGGGAGGATGGTTTCGCGCTGTCGTATGTTGACGGGCAGGTCTGGAGGCCTATGCCGCGGGAATTGTGAATTCAGACCAGGTCCTGACGTACGGCTCCGCGTTGGGGGCACCTGGTAGGGCCGGTTCATAGGGGTAACGCATACCGGTGCTGCAATTTCGCATAGCGGTGAAAACCTTTTTGTCTGTGACCGTACCAGCGAGCCGATACCCGCTTGGGGGCCGGGTTTCAGGTTCGGTGCGCGACGGGCGTGACCGGTCCCGATCGGCCCGCATCCTGATGACTCAAGCAGGCGCGTTGTCTGAATTTCGAGCTGCTCCCCGCGCGCGGTATGGATGCCGGCCGCCCTGGAGAACCTACCCGCCGGACGCGCTCGGAGCATCCACGCGAACCGTCATGATATCAACACCGTGGTACTGCTGATGGTGGATGGAAGAGGCCAGATGCCGCAGCAGCCGCAAGGAGAGCTCCTGCTCAAGCCAGCCTTCTTCAACCTGATCAGCCAGACGGGCCATTTGATCCTGAAGGTTCTGACCGTCTCCGGCGGCGCAAGTAAACTCCAGTACCGCGGTACCGCCAACACTTCGGGCATTGAGGGTCAGCCGTCTTCGCCCGCTGTGTCGGGTCTCCTCCTGACGCTCAATGAGCGTGATCGGTATTCCTCGCTGACCGCAGCCAGTCTGTCGGACATGGCCTGGTCCCAGCCGCTGCTGCGGGCAAAGTCGGCCAGGAACACCCGAAGCTGATCCAGGCCCGAAGAATCAAGCGCCATGGAAAGGTGCCGGGGCCGAGATTCGGGCAGCTTCACAATCAGTGTAAGCAGGATCGCGATCAGGCCGCCTGAAGTCATCCCGTTATTCAGCAGTCCGCCAGCAAAATCGGCAAAGAAATCCGGAAAAATCAGGCGGATCTGAAAGCCTAGCCCAATCCAGAACGAGACCCCGACAATCACCATCCTGCGGTAGTTAAGTCCGCCTCCGTGCTGAAGCATCCTGATGCCGATCATAAACAGGATACTCATCATAACGACCAGATAGGCCCCGAACACGGGCATTGGGATAGCCAGTATCAGTGCGATGGTCTTGGGGAGAAAAGCCAGCATCAGGGTCATCAGGCTGGCCGTAATTCCCACCTGCCGGGAGGCTACACCGGTAAGCTGGGCCACCGATGCGCCCAGTGAGTATGCGGTATTGGGCACGGTTCCGATGATTCCGGCGAACGCATTACTCAGCCCGTCGGTAGCCACAGCGCCCTGAACGGCACGATAATTCACCGCCCGGGAGGTATGCCAGGATATCCGCTGCACGGCTGACGCACTGCTGATCGTTCGGATGGATCCGATCATGGCGGCCAGCAGGAAGCCCGGAAGTAGCGCCCAAAAGGCCCCGCCAAACGCCAGGTCAAGGCCCGGCCACCGATGATCCGGCAACCCCATCCAGGAGGCCGCTGCAATTCCGGACGTATCGTACAGTCCAACCAAGGCAGCCGCAATCGCGCCGGCACCCACACCCATTACCGGTGCCCACAACCGAATACCTCCGGTGCCTAGGAGAATGAGGCTGCAAATGACCGCCAGGGTTACAATTGCTGTTACAGGTGCCGCGAAGGGCAGACTGTTCGCCGGTACATCTTCAAGCATTTGAAAAATAGGCTGCAGCACGGAAACCGGCGTAAGCATCAGTACCGTGGCAGACACGGTCGGCGTGAGAATCTGCCTGAAGAGCAACAGCCGCTCGGAAAGCAGCCTCTGAAACAACCCGGCCGCAAGGACCAGCGTGGCCATTAACGCGGGTCCCCCACTGATCAGCGCGTCAATGCAGATGGCGACAAACACGGCGGAGCTGCCCATCAGCAGGATGTGGCCCGAGCCCAGACGACCCCGGCGCACCGACTGCAATGCCGCGTAGTCAGCCCCGAGACGGCGATAGCGGCAAACACGGCCCACGCCAGGTTTACATCGCTTTGCCCGGCCGCCCGAAACACCACGGTGGTCAGCGTGATGGTGGCCACCAGACCCACCGCGGTAAGCTGGATGCCAAGCCCCAATGCCAGGCCGGGCGATGGCCTATCAGTGGGCTCGAGGATAATGCCCGGCGCAGAGCCATCACCGCTCATGCTTCTGTGGGATTTGGTCCGCCTTTGTGCAAATGTCCAGGTCTACGGGTGCGGCAGGCGCACCATCAACAGGAACCCGAGATGGATACGATACCCTCATCGGATATCAGTGTGGCCTGCCGGGCATCATCACCCGGATTTGAGATCGTGCCGTGTTAAGAATTCCTGCAGGACCGCCACGCATTCAGTCGGTTGTTCAAGGGGCAGAAAATGCGTTGATTCCGGGATAAAGTCATAATCAGCCATTTGGACATGACGCATGTCAAAAGTGGGCAGATAAGAATACGGCAAGGTGAGATCAGCCCCCAGGACCTTGACCGGACAGAGCATATGGTCAAGTTCCACCAAAACGGCAAAGCCGCTGACGTACTCAATTATCCGCGCCTCATAGGCGGGCGGACAGCACAGTTCATATCCCTGCCCGTTCGGCAGTTCGCGCAGCGTGGTGTCGGCCAGCAGCCGGAACACACCGGGTACAACCCGCTGAAGACTGGGAGAATACGGCAGGAGCTCAAGGAACTGCTCCTTGGAATGGAACCTGGGTGTACGGCGTTCGGCCAGCTTAGACATACGCGCGGCTGCGGCCTCAAACGCTGCGTAACTGTAAGGATGCCGACCAATGGGCGGATCAAAGAGCATCAGCCCGTACAGCTCTGTACCCCGGGCTTCTGAAATCAGCGCTAACATCCCGGAAATCGAATGAAAAACCCCGGTTTTGGGCTTACTGCCGAAGTGATGGTCTATCCCGCTGAGCACGCGTGCTTAGTCACGGATCAGCTGAGGAATATTGTGTCGGTTAAGGCTGGTCGGTTTATTCCATCCATGGTTCCTGAGGTCAAAAACGATCAGATCAAACTCGTCCTCCAACAGCGACCACATCGGGTAATAGAGATCGATGGCCAATTCGTTCCCGTGACTGAGAACCAGGCGGGGGCCATCCGGATTACCGTGGCACCGAACAACGATCACGGCTCCGTCTTCCAGAATTACATCCCGACATGCCAGCGGCCTGGGCAGGGTCCAGACCCTCTCAAACGTCGTCATTCGCAGCCCCAGGCGCAGGCTCGTTGATCAAACTATGGGGAATATAGGCTTTTGGCAGAAATTCACTTGATCCCGGTGATCTGCTTTGCTGCCCTCCCATTCAGCCGCAGGCCAGTCTCCACCACCGCCTAACCATCGCTCTTCGCCCCGCATTCGTAGGCCACGGCGGCCGCGAGGTGGTCATTGCCGCAGTTCTCAAGCCGCCAACAGATATCCGCCATCTGCGGAAGGCGATATCGGCAGCGTAGCGCTCCCTGCCGCATCACCGAAGGGATTTCAAATTGGGAGGTGTCCATGGCAAACCCGGTGCCTATGGCCTTGATCAGCGCTTCCTTCAAGGTCCAGAGGGTATAGAACAGGCGGGTCTTGTTTCTTCCGCGCGCAGCCGAGAGTTCCGCCTGTTCGTTCGGACCGAAAACCAAGGTAGCCACGCCATCTATGTCCGGGCGCATAATCGGTGCTTCCACATCTACGCCCACCATTCCTTCGTCAACCACGGCAATCAGGTCGTGCTTGCCGCTGTGACTTACATTGAAGCTGACCGGAGCCCGTTACCCGCCCACCTGAGCAAACGGTTTGCCGTGACGGGTCGCCTGCAGCAGAAGCCTGGAGGCATCGCAACCAAGCCGATCGCTCAAGATAGACCTCAGCGCCGCGCGGACCAGCGCAAACCCCCGGCGGGGGCGCTCATACCGAAAACGGTGCCAGCGATCCTGCTCCTGCGGGTCCAGCATACGGAAGGCCCTTGCCTCCCGCTTCGCATCGGAGGTCAGGTCAACATGGAACAGCTGAACATCGCCCAGCCTGCGAAACTCACTCCACTCCGCCTGACCGACCAACATGCTCCCAAAGACTCAAACCGAAGCGCAGCCTGTCAGTCCGGCCTGAGTGCACCTCTCCCGTGCGAGTGCCAACCCCGCATCCTTATCCCACAAGCAGCGACCGCTGCTAGCCTTCCAGGCGATTGATCAGCTCCCGGAGCGTGGAAAATCCGGCGCTCTCGGCCGGAGAGATGTCCGCACCGAACTCCTCATTAACCTTTTTCAGGAATGCGACCGCATCCATTGAGTTCCCCCTCCCCCCAACTCGCTGGTGCTCACATCCAACTGAGCGCGATCCGAGATCCCCAAGTGCTCTTCCACCAGGGCTGCAACACGATCTTCAACAGAGGCCATTATTTTCTGACGTTTTGTCAACAGGCCCCCATATTTTTCGGGCCATCCTGCAGGTCGCAACGGGAAGCTCGCCAAACCTGTGCTTCGCGTGCAGAGGCGTGCCTATTGAACATTCGGCCATCTGAGAGGGGGATCGGTTGCGCCCGCCGTTAACGGACACTCAGGTTGGCTTTCTCGGGACGGGACCGGCGGGAGAAGTTCACCAACCGGTCGCCAATGTCGCACGGCATGTTGGCTGATTCACGCAATCCCGGCGGGGTTCAAAGAAATTCCGAGTGGCTGTAACCTCCAGAATCACGTTCCGTAAGCGCTTCCAGTTGGTTATTCATCTGTCCCTGGCAAACACAACAACCTAAAATGAAAAGACTTACCTTTGTGCTGCCTGTCGTGTTCTGCGTAGCCCCCGTTCTCGCCCAAGCGCCTGTGACCCCGCCCGCACCGGAAAAGGTGCGCTGATCACTGGTATCAGAGCAGATCAAACAGTCCCTGGACTCGCCCAATGAGCAGATTCGGGTGCAAACACTGAAGAACACAATTGTCATGGCGACCCTGTACCGGGATAAGGTTGACATGGCGGTCCACATGAAGCGGATCCGGCGTGCCCATGAGGAAGCCGCCTCCCGCGCGGAGCGCAAACTGGCGCTGGCCGCCCTTCAGGCGATCGGTGGGTACCGCGCCTTTGATTATATGGAGCGTAATGCCAGCCCAGCCGAATTTGAGGAGGGCCGGATGGTGATGGCCTCGGTGCTCAGCGAATACTACAACAACCGCACGGGAGCAGGTTGACATCCGTCTTGGGCCAGCCCAATGGAGCTGTCTTGGAGCGTGCACAGTCACTGCGCACGCTCCGTGCTCCGGGCGGTCAGGTCGGAGGGCTCTTTTCGGAAGATGCGCCGCCAGAGTCGTTTCCAGGAAACGAATTCAGCCCGGTAGTTTATTCCGAGGCCCGTTTCACTGGTCATCAGCGTCTCGCTGAGCGCATCGCTTTCCCGGCGGTAGAATACTTCCACGGCCACATTCGGCCGCAATCGCAGCTCCACAACAAACTCCCCTTCAAGACCCTGTAACTGGGCGGTTTCTTCCGGGGCATTCAGGTTGCGGTACACGCCCAGCCCGCGAATCACCAGGCGCTCATCCAACAGACGCAGGGCTATACCGGCGGATACGTCAAGGTCCGCCGCTGCCTCGTCACTCTGCACCCCGAGCGTGAAGTCGGCGTTCGGGATGACCTGCCCCAGATAGCGGTTGAGCTGGTTTGCCACCAGGCTGGAAACACTGTTGAAAGCGGAGCCGGCCAGTACGTCAGTGCTGCCGCCTTGCGCGGAGAGCAAGAACGAGTTGGTCAGCAGAACACTGGTGGCATGCTCCGCTGCCCGGTCCGGCTGATTGAGGTAGCCTTCCAACAGCGGCGAGTCACTGATGGCTTCCCTGCGCTGGTCAATGGCCAGGTTCAGTCCCACCTGTACCGCGTTCAATGTTCCGGTAATGTGCAGCTCAACGATCAGCGGCAGGCTTGTATTGAGGCGCCCGCCTACATCATCGGGGAGTCCGCTTCTGGATGCCCGGGTACGGTAGCTCGCCTGTATATCCAGTCTTGGATTGGTGGGATCACCTTCCCACACAATCATGCCTTCACTGATCAGAAACCTTCGGACAAACACTTCACCGGCTGTGAACAGGTAATCGCCGGAGGTCAGATCGAAACTGCCGTACATCAACATCTGCCCCTCCTGACGCTGGACCTGCACACGGGCGGTACCGATGCCGTTGATCACATCGCCCAGTAACGGATCAATGACCAGGCGGATGGAGGAGCCCGGCGGTCCCCGCATATTGAGATCCATGTCAAGCCCGGTCCGAAAATCCCGCTCCCCCTCGGGGCGCCGATCCAGCAGATGCTCCCGTGCACGAATGGCTGAAATCTGCTCGGTGATGGAACGCGTGGAATCGGCATAGATGATAAAGCCGGGATCCACTTCCGCGTCCAGGTCCCGAATCGGAATCAGCAGCTCCGATTGCGGCGTAGTGACCAGATTGTCCGAACGGAGAAACGCTGAGGCACTGGGTCCGGTTAGGGTGGCATCGCCGGACGCGCGTAGATCCCCGTAAAATGCAAGGTCCCGCGTAAAAGTCGGCACATTCATCACCTGCAGCGCATTGAGCTGGCTCTCAAGATCATAGGACAGATACCGGTACTCGTTGAACCGGAGCCATCCGTCTATCTGCGCGGTTCCACCGTCCGGATCGGTCAGGCGCAGATCACTGATTTGAAGGCCCTCGCGCAGCAGATTGAAGGACGCGGAGGCGGCAAAGGCGGTGTTGTGTCTGGGGATCGTCAATCGGCCATCCGGCAAGGCCATGGTAAGGTTCAGTTCGGGTGAATTCATCGGGCCCCGAACGATGCCTTCTCCGCTGATTCCACCCGTTACGCCTTCCAGTATCGGAATCATCTCTTCCAGGAACCCCGCATCGAGCCGCTTAAGGTCCACTATCAGATCCAGTTGTCCTGTTCGGTCGGCTCCGGGCGGACGGACGCGGCCTTCTACGGTCAGATCGTTTTCCGCGTGGATCAGGTGGTCAGGGTACCGGTCAGGAGGCCGGACGACGGTTCGCACCTGCAGATCGTCGCTGCCAGGCACCAGCTGGCTTTCGGCCCGAAAAGCCCCTACCATACGACGGTTCAAAGATAGCGTGTCCACCTCCACCAGGCCGGTGATTTCAGGGCTTCCGAGTCCGGTCCATTGCAGCCGGGCATTCAGGTTGCCGCCGAGGCGGCGGCGTGCAAGTCCCAAGGTATTGGACAACTGCTCCAGGATCAGATTCTCCAGGCTGACCTTGAAGGTATCCTCTGCGGCCCCGGACAGGGCCCCGCTGAATTGCAGACGCTGGGACCGCCCGGTATTGGCGATCGTACTCTCCAACACCAGCGGGTCAAACACCGCACCATCGCCAAACAGATCAATGCGCGCCGGTTGCCTCATCAGCCATGACGCTCCCCTGATGTTGATGGCGGCGGTACCGACCGTGAGGCGGTTCCGGTCTTCCTGCATTTCAAAGCTGGCACTGATTTCACCGGAACCGGGTCCGTCTGATTCGTCCGCCTCAAGGCGAATACCGCCGCTGCCTGCCTCCAGATGCCAGTCCAAGCCTGCATTGACCAGATCAGTCCCCGGACCGGTGAGCCGCTCGGCCCGTGCCGTTCCAGACAGCTTCAGGCTTCGCTCCAGCGGAGCATTGATGTGAGCGGATGCCTGCAGACTAAGCGCTGCCTCCTGCACCGACCATGATTCAGTGCTCAGATCTGCCCCGAAGAGATCCATACCAATATCCAGGGTATACGGGTTGCCGCGGAGCATCATCGACCCGGTGTGCCCTGCTGTAAGTGCCGGTAGGCCCGGCAGCAGATCACCCCGAAGTACCTGCCACTGAGCATCGACGGACAGCTGGTTCAGCGGGGTGCGGGCCATGGCGTTTTCCGCTCTTGTAACCGCCTGGAACTGTTCCAGCGGTGGCCAGAAGGCAACTGTGGAGGTCGGCGGTCGGGACCGGCGCTTATCCGCCTGACGCTTTCGGCTGTCACGCACAGCCATCATCCAGACCTCTGACACGGCCCGCAATGCGGAGAATTCCAGTCTGCCCGCAGCTTCCAGGTTCAGGACATCGCCGCCAATGTGCAAACCGACCGCGTGCCTCTGCGGGCGGTCCAGCGCAACGGTCCAGCGGTGCGGCAGTACTGCGCTCCGGCCCTGGGACCAAGCCACTTCAGACGAATCCAACCGGATTTCAAGGGATCCGACCGCATCATTGGCCCCCACTCCGGTGCCGCTGAACGTCCAAGCGGCGTTCAGGGAGCTCTCCAGGGGGGAGTCAGGCCAGAGCAAGGAAATATCAAACGTATGGGTCTGCCCGGAAAGCTGATAGTCCGGTTCGTTTCCCGCCCACGAAATACCCCCTTCCACCTCCAAACGGCTGTTGCCGAGGTAGGCCGAACCGCGACCGGAAAGCACCCGGCCTGCATATGTCGCTGCCAGACGGAGGCTGTCCAGTGATCGGCCGTTAACCGCAGAGGCATCCAGGTTGGCCTGAATATTCACATCCGGCGTACGCAGGCCGCTTCCGGTTAGCGTTGCATGGCCGCGCAGCGACCCCGTAAGCGGAAAACCTGGCGGCATCCGGTCCAGGACCCATTCATCTGAGTGTACCGACACGGTATAGGTCCAGGCCGTATCCCGAACGGCCGCGATTGAGCCGGCCAGATGACCGGCACCGGCATAAAGGTTGAGGGAGGCACTGGCGTTGGGGCGTATGGGGTCTCGTGTACCGTGCATTTCAGCGGTGAGGGAGTCAATGGCCGGCAGTGTCGGGCTTCCGGGCAGCACGGTCTGGAGCATATCATCTCCCAGTGCACCCTCGGTGACGGTGACCGCATAGGACTCGGTATCCATCATGCCGCTGGCGGTCACGAACGACGGGCCTGCCTCCAGGGTCAGATCCTCAAAGTACACCAGCTGAGGCGCGATCCCGATTGTTCCAACGATGGTAAGTGTATCTTCAACCGGAGCATTGGGCAGCAGTGCTTGGACCAGGGTTGGCGACAGGACAATCTCGTTAATGAAGAAGGTGAAACTCCGGCTGTCCGACTCCTGAATACCGGTCAGCGTAACGCGATTGGGCCCGCTCTCCAGCCTCAGGGAATTGATATACCAGCGGTTTTCCTGCAGCACGGCTTCTCCGGCAAGGGAGGTAAGCATGAGGGCCTGCGCCGGGAGGCGGGCGCTCATACCGTGCAGCAGCACAAATCGCTCATCAGTCTGCCAGTTGAGCTGCGCCTCCAGACTTATGTTATCTACAGTCAGATCTGTCGGATCGACATGTGACAGTTGAACCCTGCGGCTGCGCGTCTCATTTGTCGTAATGATCCGGCCGCCGCTGATGGTGATCTGGGCGGACTCCAGCTCCCAGGCCCGGCTGGTATCCGCGGGGGCGGTACGATGTCGGACAGATCCCAGATTCCAGGTGCTGTCCGCCTGGAAACGCGCATACAGGTCCACATCCTGTATGTCCAATTCGCGAACATTGAATTTTCTTTTGGGCAGATCCAGCCAGCGCGGACGCAAGGAAACCGTACCGGCATGAATCATCAGGCTGTCGGAAGCATCGTAGAGCCGTACGTCCAGGAGATGCAGGTCCCGGAGCAGACTCCCGCGAATGTCTGCCACGGTGAGTCTGCCATCAAAGGCTTCGGCAAACCAGTCCTCCAGACTGTTCCTTAGCGCATCACGTCCGACCTGCGTGTGCGTAAAGCTAAGGGCCACCAGAAAAACCGCTCCAAGCAGCGTGCCCAGCAGACCGATCAGAATGCGAAATACTGGGCGCTTGAGCACGGTTTCAGGCAATCATGTCCCCGGTCTGGTGTTAAACACGCAGCGGCCGGATTGTGCCTACCGCCCGGTCTGGAACGGAGCGGCCGGCAGGCCTTCCTGGTTGATCAGACTGGCGGTATCCGGGTTATCGGCCCATGCGTAGCGGACATCGGTAGGCGTTTCAATGGAAGGATGCGAAACAATGACGGCATTATCTTCAATACGCGCCTCCGCCCATACATATACGCCATCAGAACCGGCTACGGCAAAGCCGCCGAGCGCAGGCGTGCGTGAGGCCAGCCCGCTGCCTACATGGTTGAACGTGATTACGATCCGATTCCCATCCACGGCGTGATCGCGATAGGTCGGGCCGGAATACACCAGATCCTCTCCATACTGCAGATGGCGCGCGGCCAGGGCAAGGCGCAGGCCCACATCCTGCTTGTTGCGCGGATGGATGTCGTCGGCTTCGCCTATATCCAGGGTAATGGCCTGACCCACTTTGTCCAGTTCGAGGGCAGCGGCCTGTGATTCCCGCAGAATGGCCCAGTTGCTGTCACCCGGTTCGTCCGGCGCGGCCCGAAAACTCGCCAGTGATACGAACAGAAAAGGGGCCTGCTCATTGCTGAACAGGGTGCGCCAGGTGGTAATCATGGTCTTGAACTGGTCCGCGTAGCGGGCGGCATCATCCGGGTTGCCGCCGTTGGACTCGCCCTGGTACCAGATAAAGCCGGTCACGGGGAAGGAGAGCATCGGATGCAGCATTTTATTGTAGAGCAGGGTGGGCTGCTGGTTGGGCCCGCCCCCGGGATCGATCACAAACTGCCCGACACGAAGCTTCCAGGTGCCGCTCAGGGCAACGGATCCCGACCGGGTGCGCAATTCCAACCCACCTTCGTCGGTGACCATGCCGCCCTGGCCACCAGTATCATGGACGCGCACGGCAACCGTATTGACCCCGGGCTGGAGAATCCCGGTCGGAACATCATAGGTGCGGACCTGGCGCACTCCGTTGGTGGCCCCCACCAGGTGACCATTAATCCAGGTCATGTCCCGATCATCAATGGTACCCAGGTGCAGGACCGCATCCGCTCCGGCATCAGCCTCGGAGACTTCAAACGTCCGGCGGTACCAGACAAATCCATTCAGGTCGGTAAGGCCCGCGCTCTCCCAGGTGCCGGGTACCGGAATGTCGGTCCACAATTCCAAATTCAGTTCCGGGTCCTTCCAAAGGGCAACGCTGTCCGGCATACCGGCATCCAAGGAATCTGTCGCATGGTAGGTCTCCATGAAGTGCCGGTGCAGGCTGTCCGCTCGGCGCTGCCGAGCCGCCAAAATCTCTTCCGCATTAGTATCATTGGCCATCAGCGCCTCCGGTGTCATCCAGGCTTCAATCCTACTGCCACCCCATGACGTGTTGACGATGCCAATGGGAATATCCAACGAAGTGCGCAGATCGCGCGCAAATGAGTAGGCTACCGCGGAAAAGCTGCCCACGACATCCGGCTGGGCGCTCTGCCATTGACCGCCGGCCAGCGTGTGCTCCGGCTGGTAAGACCACGATAGCGGCACTTTGAAGTGCCGCAGCAGCGGGTCATCTGCGGAATTGATTTCATTTTCGGCATCCGCGGACTGTTGCACGGTCCAGGCCATGTTGGATTGTCCTGAGGCCACCCATACATCTCCGAACCAGATGTCCTCTACAGTAAGCGTATCATCTTCAGACGAAACCGACAGAGTATGGGGGCCGCCAGCCTCGTGCGGATCCAGCGTGGCGGTCCAGTTCCCTTCGGCCCCGACCCGGATACGCTGGGATGAATCGTTAAATGAGATTGTGATTCTGGAGGCCGGATCGCCGGTTCCCCATACGGGGACCGGTGTGTTTCGTTGCAGGACCGCACCATCGCTGAAAAGTCTGCTGATCGTCAGCGGTGCGTCCGTGTTTGGAGCTCCGCAACCGGCTGCCAGTGCCAGGGCGGCCATGAAGAGAATTTGGGTGCGCATTCTAACGGCAAATTGCTGTGACCTCCCAAATTAGGGATTTTCGCCATCGCCCATGAACTTGACCGGTCCTGCCGACCCGGTCCCCTCGCCATGGTGACGGATTTTGTCCAGGCAGGAACGCCATAGAGTGTACCACCGCAATTCGGAGCTTTGATGCCGAAGGTTGCGGATGATGGTGCACAGGGCCAGCTACTTCAAGTGCTGATCCAAAGTTCCTGTGATTCGTTCAGCACGGGCCGTTGTTTGATGTCCTTTACCCCGGGGATGTGTTGCACACGCCATCAAGCGCCGGTATCGCTAAGCGGGAGATATTGAGCAGTTCGTTGGTGAAGTACTCTGTAATGGTACCGCCGCCGGATTCGCACTCCTCATGTAGCTCGGGAACGAGCGCATACCAGTCGTCAAAACGACCGCCACGATTGAACTGAAACCAGTGCGCGGATGACGCTTCAAGCTGGAGGCCCTGATCCCGCAACGCCTGATTCAGTGTTTTAAGCCACGATGCCTGAATCTCTGATGGCTTCGGACACCCATGGCTGACCCCTCGAAACCAATCCAACGGCCCCTTACCGTGGGATTGGAGGCGGATCTTGGGGCCTATGTCATATCGGTCCCAGCTGTGATGCCCGATTTGCAGGTCGTTTGCGTAGCGCACCACGCCCTTATATCGGAAGAATACTGTAAGTCCCAAATCCGGCCAGTCCTGCTGCAACCGGGATTCAACAGTGTTGCGCAGATGCTCCAGAAACCGCCTGCACACCTCGTCTCGCAAGGGCATCCACGCCTCGCGTACGGCGCGTGCTGTTCCAAGGTACTTCGGATTTTCGAGCAGAAAGTTGAGTACGGTCCAGGTTTCTCTGTTTCCTGCCATTTTGATCTTACCAAATCTTTTTCTACAATACGCCTCAACATCCCGTAGGAATGCCCGGACACGGCTGGCTTTGCATCGCCGGCTGCAGGAAGCGAACCAGTCCGCGAGTGAATCTTTTCCCACATACGGCATGGCCACAAACCGTTTCTCCCACAGTAAACGGTCCGATGGTGACAGATCCTGCCTAGAGGGCCCTCTACCTTTGGGTGGCAGGTATACCAGCAGAAAGTGCTGTCCGTATTGGCTATTGAGAAAACGGAGATACCGGGTCACCTGGTCAGCTGACTGGGGCGCGTAGGGCTTGTTTTCAAATGCCAGGCAGAATATCCTGTCGCCATCCGGGATTTCAATTGTGATATCAATGCGCCCACCCGAAGCCGTACCGTGTTCTCGCCGCACCATAATGGGATTACCCGCCGACGTGAACAGCCGTGCGAACCGATCGCGGGTCTGATCAAAGGCATCCAACATGGCCTCCAGAAACAGGGTGCCCTGCCCATGGTCCTGCGTTGGATCAAGCAGGTCGGCTATCACCCGCGACCAACCTAATTCGTCGGTGCGCACGTATTCAAATACATTGAAGCGGCGCGCGAGATAGCGATCCAATTCACGCTCAAGCGCCCGATCTGCCTCAATACGGGGCGCGAGCTCCGCGAAGAGTGTTTGACAGTACACGGCGGCTTCTTCCATCGTTAAGCCACCCCGACTGACTGTCCTGCCGGGCTCCTGCACTTCCGGTGACAGGTGCAGCCGACTTTGAGGTTGTGGCCAGGCATTGGGTATTCAGGAGGCCCCTCCGGTCCTATACGGGAGCCCAAATCCGTTTGGATTCGGCCGGTTTCTGGTCGCCCCGTGAACAGTTGTTCTTGTGCCGGCCTTGCCGCCGCATATTCCATCTGCCAAATAGAGGCCTTAGCCCGACGTAGCGGGTTTGTGGGGGTAGGCCTCGCGTCTTCCCGAATCGCCCTCCTGGATGACGAAGTCGCGCCGGTCACGGTAAAGATGTGCTCGGTTCAATACGTAATCATGCTCCCGATCAAGGTTGATCGAATCCCAGTGCGTCATCAGCCAGTACTTATAGTCCCCGATGAACAGATAGGTGTTGGGTCTGCCAAAAAATGTGGCTTTCACGCCTTCGCCGGCACGGAGCCGGCAGCAGACCAGTTCAATGAGCTCCCGCTGGTCATCTTTGTGGCTCAGGACGTACTCATGCGGCCATGTATGCCGATAGGTGACAGCTTCCCGCCACGGCGCGCGACCGATCAATTCGGTGATTTTCAAGTTCTCCATAAAACACGACTCTCTACATCGGGCAAAATAAGGCCCGCCGCATTCTGCGTGGCATCGCCGCCTATCCCCGGGAGCTGGGATCAGGTTCCACGATCTGCTCAATTAGCTTTAAGTTCAGCCCGGATCCTTGTTCCGAGTTGTACGAGCTGCCGAGACCAATTCGTCACTCGTAGAGCAGGCGGAGCGTCCCTGTCTGGTCCGGGATTCGGACGAGTGCCATTGACTCCACGGCAACACAGGACGGATTGAGCAGGTCCGGCACGGATTCGCGCCATCCTCCCAGCTAATGTCCATTGCAGCGGCCGCGAAACACCATTGGTACCTGTATCGGTCGCGTCACGGCCCTGCAGAAGCCGCAGCGCACCGCCGCAAGCCATCGCGGATTTGGTCTATCCTGCGGAACTTTGCAGGCGTAATACCGTATGACACGAGCACCGTGGTGCATTTCAGTGCCAGCCTACGCAACTCAATGAACGACTAAGGCGCGCAGCGAATCTATGTACAGCTCAGCCACCATTGCCGACTATTTCATTCACAAGGGCTCCCAGGAGAAGATCCGGCTGACACCCATGCAGCTGCTTAAGTTGGTTTACATTGCGCACGGATGGTATCTGGGCAACCATGGCAAGCCTCTGATCTACGACGAGATTCAGGCGTGGCATTTTGGCCCCGTTATCCCTGTGCTGTATCACATGATCAAACACAACGGGCCCAAACCGCTCAAGACGTTTGTCCGCAGTCCGGATCGGGCCGGAAAGGAAGAGCTGCTGCCTGACGATGTTCAGCACTTCCTAAATTTGGTATGGAAAGAGTATCGCAATTATTCCGGGTCCGAATTGTCTCAATTGACCCATCAGCCAGGTGCCCCTTGGGCCCAAGCCCGAAAGAAGCATCCGTATGCGCAGTACAATGTGCCGATTTCCAATGACATAATTCAGGCCTATTACCGGGCGAAGGTGGAGCAGGCAAGGCAGGAGGTAGCCCATGGCTGAAGAGCCGGGTCCCATAGTGCAGGAGGGTTCAGACGAGTGGCGCAGTGCTGAGCCTGGCCCGTTGAACCAGGATGTCTTGTTTGAGCAAACGCTTAAACATGACGAGCAGCGGTATAAATTCCGCCAGTGGCAATCCTGGGCCGTATTTTCGGGCTTGACTCTATGGCTGTTGGTCGTGCTGGTTGCCCTATATAAGCAAGGAACGGGCGCAGTGGACCTTAGCGATCCGGTTCTGGTCGCCTTGGTGGTTTCCTGGCCTGGCGCGTTGGCGGCGTATCTTGTCCGAATGGCACGGTACGTATTCCCGGATCAGCCAAACAATCGGGTGGAGTAGTCCGATTCCCGTCCCAGGTTCGGAAGATTTCGGCACGGATTTGCGCCATCCTCCCAGCCGCGGTCCAGCGCAGCGGCCGCGAAACACCGAATACGGATGGTGCCGGCATCAGTCGCACCACGGCTCTGAAGACACCGCAGCGCCCCGCCGCAAGCTAACGCGGATTTGGTCCTCCCATTGAAACTACGCAGGCGCAATACCGTACCATGCAATTTTCGGGATGCATTACAGCCAGCTTGTGGCTCACTAAGGCGCGCAGCGAATCCATGTACAGCTCAATAACCGTAGCCAATTTCTTCATCGCCAAGGGCCTCAAGGAGAAGATCCCACTGACTCCTATGAAGCTGCTGAAGCTGATATATCTTGCGCACGGGTGGTATTTGGGCAATCACGAGAAGCCCCTGATCTATGACGAGATTCAGGCTTGGCGTCATGGACCGGTTATTCCCGTGATCTATCACGCGGTTGAGCATATCGGGCCTAATCCGCTGAAGACGTATATCCGCAGCCCGTACCGTGCAGGTAGGGAAGAGCTGTTGCCTGACGACATTCAGCGCTTTCTGAATCGGGTGTGGGAAAATTATCGCGACTGGTCCAGTTCCGAATTATCCCATTTGACCCATCGGGTGGGTGCCCCTTGGGACCAAGCCCGTCAGAAGCATCCCAATGTGCAACACGATGTGCCGTTACCCAATGAATCGATCCAGGCCTATTACGCAAGAGAAAGTGGAGATATTACGGCAGCGTAAGCAGGAGACACCCAATGCCTGACTCGTCAGCTGAACCTAGCTAAATGGCATTGATACGCACGGGGATGTCATTCAGTACGATGCGCTTTCCGAAGAACTCAAGGATTTTCAGCAGCGGTACAAATCCCGCCAGTGGCGGGCGCGATGGGTATTTTGTGCCCTATTCTTTTGGCTGTTCATTGTACTGGCCATTCTCGCTTTGCAGGGGCTAAAACTCGTGGAATATCGTGATTCAGTCCTGATCGCGCTGATCGTCTCCTGGCCCGGTGCCATGGCTGCGTACCTTTATTGAATGGCTCGGTACGTATTCCCAGTTCAGCCAAGGGTGTCGGCCAAACAGCTGCACCTAATGACGCAGGCTCAGGAGAAATCGGACCCCAAAACGTAGCCGCCGTGAATCTGGACTCCCGCTAATACTGCCGCCTCAGGGACGCTGCCAGGGCACACGGCCGGCCTCTTGGATGTATCCTCTCAGAGCCGCGGCGAGTCGGCGCAACACCACCGGCTCGGTAGGCGACAGATCAGTTGATTCAGTGGGGTCTAGATCCAGATTGTAGAGCTCCATCGGTGCGAACGGGCTGTTCTGCAGGAGCTTCCACGGTCCATGACGCACCGCCTCAATGGTCTTTCCGTTGAACCGCAAACCGCCTTCACGCCGGGAGAAGAACATCATCCGATCCGAAAAATCCTGCGGCGACCCCGCCAGCGTTGGCAGAAAACTTACGCCTTCAATGTAGTGCGTCAGCGGCACACCGCCGGCTTCAACCAGTGTGGGATAGATGTCCATTGTAACCAGCGGCACCTCAGATGTCACGCCTTCCTCAATCACGTCAGGCCAGGACGCGATCGCTGGCACACGCAGCCCACCCTCATAAACGCTCTGCTTGCCATCGCGCAATGGACCGTTAGAAGCCCCAACATTCAGCTGACCGCCGTTGTCGCTGACGAAAAACACCAGCGTATTGTCGGAGAAGCCGTTGGCTAACAGTGCATTCAGCACCTGTCCAATGCCGTAATCCATATGCTCAATCAGTGCCACCAGAAGGGCGCGCTCCTCGCTGATGCCGCCCTCCCGCCGCATCACGTCCCTGAACCATTCTTCAGGTGGCTGAATCGGCGTGTGCGGGGCGTTGTAGGCGAGATACAGGAAGAAGGGGGCCGGAGAGACAGTCCGGCTCTCAATGTACCGGACAGCCCACGCGCTGAAGAGGTCCGTAGCATGGCCTTCAGGTTTGATGACTTCCTCATTGTAGCGCATGTAATTGAGTCCGTGACGCAGGTGTGTGTAGTAGTCGTCCATCATGTCTCCCAGGAACCCCTCAAAGTGATCAAATCCACGGTCAATGGGTCGATCAGGGGCCGCCAATCCAAGGTGCCACTTGCCAACCATGGCCGTGTGGTACCCGCGGCGGCGGAGCATCTCCGGGAGGAGTGTAACGTCAGGAGATAAGGCTCCCCAGTTGTTGGCCGCGTGCGTACGGATGACTCCCGGCACCCCGGCCATCGGAGGATACCGTCCGGTCAATAGGGAGGCCCGCGTGGGGGAGCATACCGGAGAATTGGCATAAAACTGCGTAAATCGCATGCCCTTGGAGGCGAGACTGTCCAGCGCCGGTGTCTGCATGTCCGCCGCACCGTAACTCCGCAAATCACCATAGCCCAGATCATCAACTACAATCAGGACAATGTTGGGCTGCTGGGCGTAGGCCGTACAGGAAAGCAAAAGCAGCAGCAGCGCGGACGCAGTTTTCTTGAGCATCATTTCTTGAGTCAACGGGTTGGCTTCACGGGGCTGCACACAGCGGCCCAACCGGTATCTATCTCTTCGGGTGTCACCCGGTCGGTGACGTAGGCTTCGCCCGGGGCCCTGAGCAACACCAGGCGTAAAGTACCACTCCGCACCTTCTTGTCACGGTACATGGCACGGTGCAGCGCGGCGGGGTCAACCGAATCAAGCGAATGGCGGACGGGCAGGCGGGACACGAGCCGCATCAGCCGGGATAGCGGCAGCATAGGCTCAAGCAGATGAGACACCTTAAGCGCAGCCCGCATACCGAGCGCAACGGCCTCGCCGTGAGTGAACCGGCCATAGCCGGCTTCCCGTTCAATGGCATGGCCGAAGGTGTGACCGAAATTGAGGATCATGCGGCATGAGGCCTCACGCTCATCCTCGTTGACAACGGCCACTTTAACCGCCGCTGCCCGAATTACCGTATCTCTGACCACCGTTGCCTGGCGCTCCATCAGCGCTGGCCAATGGCGCTCCAGAGATTCCAACAGTCCGGTGTCCGCAATAAGGGCGTGCTTGACCACTTCCGCCAGGCCGCTGGACCATTCCAGTTCGGGCAGCGACCGGAGCGTGCTTAGGTCCGCACAAATCAGATGCGGCTGATGAAACGCCCCAATGAGATTCTTGCCCTCACTATGGTTGATTCCGGTCTTGCCGCCGATCGCGCTGTCCACCTGCGCAATCAGACTGGTGGGCAGCTGAACCAGCGGGAGGCCGCGGAGCAGCGTAGCTGCCGCAAATCCGACTACATCACCGATCACGCCCCCACCCAGCGCGAGCAGGGGTGTGCGGCGGTCAATCCCTGTGCTGAGCGCAAAATCATATATCGCACCCAGATGTTGGGCCGACTTGGTGTGCTCTCCCGCCGGCAGCGAGAGCACATGCGGCATCCAGCCTCTGGAAGACAGCCCAGATGCTAATGCCGCACCATAAAGCGGACCTACACGCCGGTCGGTGACCACCAGGCACTTACCCCTGACCAGGCCGCAGGCTTCCATAAGGTCCGGCACCTCCGCCAATGGCGAGAAAAATACGGGCGAGGTCCGTCCAGACGAGAGCCTGACGATCAGATCCGGCATTTGCTGTTCGTGTTTTCAGCCAAACGCAATCTACGCATTCACTTCAGTGTTGATACTACCCGCCGCGGTAAACACTTCGGGCATTTTGCGCATAAAACAGGTCCAAGTCACCCGGACCCTGCAAATGCTCCGTCACTGGCCCTGCCTTGCAATTGTTTTCTTCCTGATCGGATGCGGAGGCCGCAGTCTGCCCACCCCCGGTTCGGAATCCTACCTCGAAACCGTTAGCGCGTTTTACACGGGCGTGGCCGCCATGGAGGTCGGGGAGGATTTGCGGGCATCCGCCAAGCTCACCCGTGTCACGGAACTGGTCCCGGAGGAGCCGGCCGCCTGGGCCAATCTGGCGCTTATGGCTCTGCGGCGTAATGAACTCCAGGAGGCGCAGTCGCTGTTGACCACAGCACTGGAACTGGACACGGACAACAGTCAGGTTCTGCTGCTCGCGGCCGCAGCCGCGGCCATGGAAGGTGCCGCCGAACAGGAGCTGTCCTACCTCCGGCGGGCTGCAGCAGCCGATTCGACCCATGTGAAAGCGGCATATGCGCTATTCAAACGGACAGACGATGCTGGTGAGGCCGGGCAGCTGCTCACGCGGCTGCAATCTCTGGCACCTGACAATACGGCCATTCTGCTGGATGTGTTTGAGCGCGCCGCAGCTTCCGGCGGTGATGCGGAACTGGTGCAACTGGAAGCCCGCCCATGGGGACCTGAGGTGAACGACCAGATTGCCGCATTGCGGGAGGCCACTGAGACGAGCGACAGATTGACGCAATTGGCTTTTCTGCGCAATGTGTTGTTGAGTGACCCGGTCTACCGCCAGGACTTGGCCGACCTGCGTGTCCCGATGGAGCAGGTAGGAGAGCCGCTGGTACAATTTGTTGCGGTGGAGCGTCCGGGAGCAGCCCCCGCGCCGCCGGATGAGTCCCTGGAATTTGAGGTTGAACGGCTGTTGCAGACGCAACTGGAGCCCCAGACCTGGATTGCGGCGGTGGCCCTCGGCAATGAGTCGCTTCCAGCCATCTTTTTTGCCGGTGGTGACTCCCTTAGAACGCTGCGGGGGGAAACCTGGCAGGCCCCTCGGGTGAGCGGCAATTACGGGGCGGCAGGTATTGACTATGACTTTGATTTTCGGACTGACCTGGTTCTGGCGGGACAGGACGGGATACGGTTGGTGCGTCAGGACTCCACGGAAGAATTTGCCGACATGACCGCTACGCTGGGGTTGCCTGTTTCCATTACCGAAGCGGCCTACTCAGGGGTATGGGTGGCCGATCTGGATCTGGAAGGGGATGTGGATGTGGTGCTGGCTGCGGACGAGGGGCCGGTGCAGTCATTGCGGAACAATGGCGATGGCACCTTCACGCCGGTTGAGTGGTTCAGTGGCGTAAGCGGCTTGGCGGATTTTGCCTGGGCGGACTTGGATCAGGATGGCGACCCCGATGCCGCCCTGGTGGATGAAGCGGGCGTGCTGCACCTGTACAGCAACGAGCGTCAGGGAAGATTTGTGCCTTTCAGCGGTGCACTGGACATAACCGATGTTGTGGATATCACGATCACTGATAGCAACAGCGATGGCAAAATCGATCTGCTGGCGCTGACCCGGGGCGGCATCGCGCGTATCACCGGCGGGTTTGAGTGGACGGTAGAGCTTGTGGCCGCCTGGGATGAATACAGCGCAGCCGCGCAGCTGCATGTGGCCGATGTGGACAATAACGGCGGCATAGACCTCATTATTAGTACGCCCGAAGAGGCCTCCGTATGGCTGCAGGATGGAAACTATGAGTTCCGGGCACTGCCTCAACGCGCAGAAGCTCATGTGTTTGGTATCAGTGCCATCCGGGATGCGGGGCAGTTGGACCTGATCGGGCTGGATGGCAGCGGTCAGCCGGTGCGAGTGGCCATCTATACCACGCTGGCCTACCACTGGAGGCAGATTCGTCCGCGCGCGGCCCAGGCGGTTGGGGATCAGCGCATCAATTCCTTCGGCATCGGCGGTGAGGTGGAGCTTCGCAGCGGTCTGCTGTATCAGAAGCAGCCCATTACCGAACCGATCCTGCATTTTGGAATGGGGACGCAGTCGCTGGCCGATGTGGCCCGGATTACCTGGCCGAACGGGTCCGTACAGGCTGAATTTGATATGCTGTCCGATCAGGTGGTCAGCGCCCAGCAGCGACTCAAGGGCTCCTGCCCGTGGCTGTTTGCGTGGAACGGGGAGTCCATGGAGTTTGTGACGGACTTTATCTGGCGCTCGCCGCTGGGTCTGCGCATTAACGCCCAGGAAACCGCCGGTGTTATGACCACTGAGGACTGGGTGCGTGTCAAGGGTGATCAGCTCAAACCCGGAAATGGCCTCTATGACCTGCGCATCACGGCCGAACTGTGGGAGACGCACTTTTTTGATCATGTGTCCCTGATGGTGGTGGATCATCCGGCTGGAAGCGAGATCTTCGTTGACGAGCGGTTCGCCTTCCCGCCCCCGGAGCTCCAGGTGTTTGTGACCGGCGAGACCACCGCCGTGGACTCCGCCTGGGATGATTCCGGACGCAACGTAACCGAGTACGTCACCGCGGCCGATGAGCGGTATCTGGATTTCTTTGGCCGCGGAGACTACCAGGGTATCACGCGGGATCACTTTGTGGAATTTGTCGTCAGCGATGCGGATTCACGGGGGCAGTGGCTCGTGGCCCGCGGGTGGATCCGTCCTACGGACAGCTCAATCAATGTGGCCATCAGTCAGGGGAACCACGCGCCCCCCCAGGGATTGCGGCTGGAGGCACAGCGACCGGACGGATCCTGGTACACGGTGCACGCGAATCTGGGATTCCCCAGCGGTAAATCCAAGACAATTCTGGCGGACTTGGAGCCAGCCCTGGCCGCCGGAGCGACGGGACGGTTCAGAATGCATACCAATATGGAAATCTATTGGGATGCGCTGCACACGGCCCCCAAGAGTGCCGAAGAGGTCCGCGTGCAGCGTTTGAATCCCGTTACGGCCCAATTGCGGTTTCGCGGCTATTCGGTGGTTACCGAGGCAAACCGGTCATCGCCGGAACTGCCCGACTACAATCAGCTCAGCGGCACCGCACAGATGTGGCGCGACCTGGTGGGGTACTACACACGCTTCGGGCCGGTGGAGCCACTGCTGGAAACCACCGATGACCGCTATGTGATCATGAACGCGGGCGACGAACTGGTGCTGCACTTTGCGGAAGTCCCACCGCCTGCCGAGGGCTGGGTGCGGGACTTTGTGCTGATCGGCGATGGCTGGGTCAAAGATGGTGACTACAACACCACATTTTCCACGACGCTCAGGCCGCTGCCCGCGCACAACGAGCCTCGTTACGACACCATGCCCGATCGTTTACGCGACGAACCGGTCTACCGGTTACATCCGTCAGACTGGAGAACCTATCATACGCGTTATGTGACACCGGAGCAGTTCTCCCGGGGCCTGTATTTCAGTCCGTAAGTCTGAACCGGACGGGCACCGCCAGCATTACCGGTACCGCCCGGCCGCGCTGCAGACCGGGTGAATACTCCAGTTCCATGACCGCGCGCAGGGCCTCCTGATTGAGCAGGTCGTGCGCTTCCCTGATCAGAGTCGGATCTTCAGGTGTGCCGTCCGGCTGAATCACCACGCGGACAATAACCATGCCGTCAATGCCCGCCCGCTGCGCGGCCATGGGGTAATTCAGCTTGGCGGCGAGGGCGGCCTGGCCGCCAATGATTGTCGGCATGGTTTCAACAAACTCAAAGATTTCAACCTCTTCATACGCACGCTCCTTTTCGGCGGGCGGTGGAGGCGGTGCGGCTGCAAAGATAGGTTCAAGCGTCAGAGACGCATCCAGATCCAGCGGCTCATCATCCAGAATTTCGTCATTGGGCACTTCTACGGGAACGGGAGGACGCGGCGGCGGCGGCGGCTTGACCAGCTGTCGGGTCTGAATCACCTCCTGCATCGTCACCAGCTCCTGCCGCAGGTCGTAGACGGGCTTGGACTGCTTCGGCCGAAAATCCAGGTTGAATGCCCCGATGACGACCAGCATCGCGAGCACGACCGCGAATTGCATCAATGTTACATACCGGCGCTGCTGCCTCTGAAAACGTTGTACGCGGCGGGTAAAGCCGATGGCCATCTGCTCTGCGGACAGATGCGCAGCCGCGCCCCGCGGCTGATACCGGTAGCCGCCGGCATGACTCGGAAGAAAGCGTCCGATCAAAAAAGATTTGTTCATAGCCAATAATGATATGTGAATCCGGCTTCCTGTACGTAAGAATTGCCGGCAGGATACACCGATGTGGTGACAAACAATTCGGCGGCTGCATCGTCAAATCGGGCTGCGCCAACTGATCCTCACATGGTCTGTCGTATGCTGCTGCTGTGCTTGCTGGTCTGGCCGTGTGCAGCCCAGGACCACGATGTCACTATCGCCCGCATCAAGTATGAAGGCGGAGGCGACTGGTACAGCGATGAGCAGTCTCTGCCTGAACTGCTGGCCTATGTGCGTACGCACACGCTGTTGGATGTCGCCCCTCGACCGGCGATCGTGGAATTGACCAGTGATAAGCTTTTTATGTTTCCTTACCTGTACCTGACTGGCCATGGCAATGTCGTATTCACCGACGACGAAGTCCGGCGCCTGCATCAGTATCTGGAGCACGGCGGGTTCCTGCATATCGATGATAACTACGGGATAGATGCGGCCATCCGCCGGGAGTTGGCGCGTGTATTCCCGGATCAGGCGCTGGTGGAGCTGCCGTTTGATCACGCGATTTACCACACGCACTACTCATTCCCGAGCGGGCTGCCGAAGGTTCATCAGCACGATGGCAAGCCGAGTCAGGGATTCGGGCTGTTTGATTCGTACGGGCGGTTGTGTGTCTTCTACAGCTACGAGAGTGACCTGGGCGATGGATGGGAGCCGACAACGGTCCATGATAATCCGCCGGAAGTCCGGGAAAAGGCCCTGCAGATGGGGACCAATATTCTGATTTACGCCATGTTGGCCCCCGGCAACTGAGCATGTGCCAATGTCCGATTTGAAACTTCAGGACCCGGATGTGTATGCGGCTCTGGCCCGTGAAGCCGACCGCCAGAATAACGGCCTGGAGCTGATCGCATCCGAGAATTTTGTCTCACGCAGCGTGATGCAGGCGATGGGTTCATCGCTGACCAATAAGTATGCTGAGGGGCTGCCGGGCCGCCGCTATTACGGCGGTTGCACGTATGTTGACGAAGTGGAGGATCTCGCCAGGAGCCGCGCGCGCGCATTATTCGGGTGCGAGTGGGTAAATGTGCAGCCCCATTCCGGTGCCTCGGCCAATGCGGCGGTGTATCTGACCTGCATGAATCCGCGCGATACATTCTTGGGGCTGGACCTCGCCCACGGCGGCCATCTGACGCACGGCAGTCCGGTGAATTTCTCAGGAATTCTCTACCAGGCGGAATACTACGGCGTGGAGCCTGACGGGCCGCTGGCCGGCCGTATTGATATGGATCGTGTTCGGGACACGGCGCTTAGGGTCAGGCCGCGGATGATTTCAATTGGGGCCAGTGCATACGCGCGGGACTTTGATTATGCGGCATTCCGGGCGATTGCGGATGAAGTGGGCGCGTTATTGTGGATGGACATGGCGCATCCTGCCGGGCTGATTGCAGCCGGCGTGCTGAATGACCCATTGCCGCATGCGCATGTGGTTTCAACAACGACGCACAAGACGCTGCGGGGTCCGCGGGGCGGGATGCTGCTGATTGGACGGGATTTTCCAAATCCGTTCGGCCGGACGGCCCCCAAAAGCGGCCGGACGCGCCGCATGGGTGAGCTGCTGGATTCGGCGGTATTTCCAGGGACGCAGGGTGGCCCGCTGATGCATGTAATTGCGGCTAAGGCGGTGGCCTTCAAGGAGGCTCTGGAGCCTTCCTTCAAGGAGTATGCACGGCAGGTGCAGCGGAATGCCGCGGCGATGGCTGAAGAATTCCTGGCGCGGGGGTACCATGTGGTCAGCGGCGGCACGGATAACCACCTGATTTTACTTGACCTGCGCAACCGTGATATGACCGGCAGGCAGGCTGAGCAGGCGCTGCAGGCCGCTGACATTACGGTCAACAAAAACATGGTGCCGTTTGATGATAAGAGCCCGTTTGTGACCAGCGGCATTCGTCTGGGTACACCGGCTGTGACCACGCGCGGCTTTGACGAATCAGCGTGCACGGTGGTCGTGGGGATGATGGATCGCGTGCTGCAGGCACCGCAAAGCGATACGGTGCGGCGCGCGGTACGGGGTGAGGTCTTGGAGTTGTGTCATGCACATCCGCTGTATGACTTCGTTACGGCCTGAACCACCGCCCCCTATGGAAGTACCAGCGGGTTAGTCCACAAAGATCCCGTCCGGGATCGGCCATATGAGCACCCAGGGTTCGTCGGTTGCGCTGTTGGGTCGGCAGATTTATGATCTGGCCCTCGTACTCCGTGAGGATGAAGAACTCACTGACCCCAACGGAGAGCCGATCAACTGGCTGCTGGATGTGCGCGTACCTATGATGCATGGCGATCTGGCCCGCCAGGTCGGGGAAATCCTGGCAGGACGTGCCAGGTCTGCCGGCGTACATCAGGTGGTAGGGTCCGGATTCGGTGCCTATTCGATGGTGACAGCAGCAACCATGGCACCAGGCTATCCTGCTGTTCGCGGCGGATTTGTCCGTCCCGTCCACAAGCCATACGGACGTCGGCGCTTGGTTGAGGGCGCTGTACATCGGGACAATCCGATTATTTTACTTGATGACATTCTCAACAGCGGCATAAGTGCTATCAGGACGGTGCGGCACCTGCATGGAGACGGGTTCCGGGTGGCTGGCTTCATTTCCATTTTTGAGTTTTCCTGGAGCGGAGGCCGCAAGCGGCTGGAGCAGGAGGGACTCTGGGTGGATTCGATCCTGGAGCTGAATCCGGGCCGGGACAACTCCACCAGTTCAGATTCCGCCTGATTAACTACGGGTATGGCAGCAAAACGGGCAGGGCTTTTCCGGCGCAAGTCTGCTGCTGTGCAGCCGGCGGGTGATGGGGCGGCAGGTCCGGCGGATGTGCTGCCCTCCAAGGGGGAGATGTCCTTCCTGGAGCACTTGGAGGACTTGCGCTGGACCATTTTGAAGGGGATTACCGGCGTGGTGGTTATGACCATCGTGGCGGGGATTTTTCATGACTGGGTCACCGATACGGTTCTTCTCGGGCCTGCTAAGGGGGATTTCTTTACGTATCGCGTACTGAGAATTGACTTTGCGGACCTGCACCTCCAGAATCGCACTCCGACCGGTCAGTTTTTCGCGCTGGTGGGCATTGTGATGGCGGTAGGTGTGGTCGTCGGGTCGCCCGTGTTCATCTATTTTTTCTGGAGGTTTATTGAGCCGGGTTTGTATCCGCGCGAGCGGTCCGGCATGCGGTTTATCGCTGCGTTCGCCACATTTTTTTTCGTGGTCGGCATCCTGTTCGGCTACTTTGTGATCACGCCGCTGGCGCTGAATTTTTTCAATTCGTTTCAGATTTCCGAAGTGGTTCACAACGAGTTTGATATCACGCGATACTTCAGCAGTGTAACCTGGTGGTCGTTCGGATCCGGTCTGCTCTTTGAGCTGCCGGTGGTTATTTTTTTTCTGACGAAGCTGGGCATAGCCACGCCCGAACGCCTGCGTTCCATTCGTAAGTACGCGTTTGTAGGGGTCTTCATCGTGGGTGCCATCATCACTCCGGCGGATCCGTTTTCCATGTTTGCGGCCGCGATCCCGCTGTACGGCCTGTATGAGGGGTCAATTCTGATTTCCGGATGGGTTCTGCGCAAGGATCAGCGCGAATTGGAGAAGGCTCTGGAGTAGTCCGGCGCTGCGTGTGCACTGAGGGAGGCTGACCGGGCAGCCGGTGTCGGCCCATTTGAGCAGTATCAGCTTATCCGGCTCGGGACAGACGCGCCGACTGGCTGTTATTTCCGCCAGCTGCGGGCAGCTGCGCGCTGTCAGGAATCGGCCAATCTGGGTCCTCTTGGGACGTTCTGCCTGTTGGAAGCCCTGCACCCGTCCGTCTGTCGCTGACACACCCACAGGAAAGGAGTGTGCGAACCGTTTCAGGTCCCCAGGTGCCGCTTTGCGGGGCACGAGGCCCGCTACATCACCTGGGAGCATTGAGCACATGGCCGCCGCCAATTCGATTGCGAACTTTCAAGGCGTGTTAACGGGGCGGCGCGCCGAGCTTTAGGCTCAGACCGCCACATTCAACCTGATTCTGTGGCTGATTGGCGGGGTCGGGACCCTACAGCCGGCCTTGTTCGGCTACAGGCTTTCCCAGTTGTGCCGGCGCACATAGGACCGCAGGTATCCGGGTATCTCACCCGACCCTCCAATGGTCTGTCTGTGCCGTTCTATGTGATTGTTGGGGGTGCTGTTGGAGCGGAACCTGGCCTTCCTTAATTTCCACCCAGGGCAGCGTCACGAGGAGGCCAGCAAAGAGCCTGCTCACCCGGACGGGCACGATCAGCCATCGCGCATTCGCGGTCGGCGTACCTCGCCGGTGGAGTCAGTGATCAGACCGGCGTTTGCCGGGGATTGCTAATTTTAGCTGATTCAGGCCGGATTTACGGTGTCGGCCTGGAGGATATGAATTGATTTTTCGGTATTGATTGAGGTGTCTTGAATGTCCCGCAATGAAGTTCCTATTGCCGTTATAGGCATGGCGTGCCGGTTTCCCGGTGCCACCAGCATATCAGAATTCTGGCAACTGCTCATTGACGGGGGGAACTCCGTACAGGAAGGTCTTCCGGGTGCGGGTAACAAGCGTATTGATGAGCTGTTTGCCAATGTAGCAGATCCGGGCGGTGCTTGTCGGTTTTGCGCCTAACATTGACGATATAGAACAGTTTGACGCGGGATTCTTTCGAATCTCCCCGGTGGAGGCCGAGTGGTTGGATCCCCAGCAGCGGATGATGCTGGAGACCAGTTGGCAGGCACTCGAAGATGCCGGGATCGATCCAGACAGTCTGAAGGGCAGTCGGACCGGGGTGTATACCGGCATCAGCAACGACGAGTATCGAATGCTCGTGGTTGAGTCCGGTAAACCCGCCGACGCTGCATCCTGCCTTTACGCCCTGAGCGGTACCAATCTCAACGGCACCAGCGGACGTGTCGCCTTTGTGCTCGGCCTCATGGGCCCCTCCAAGGCGGTCGACGCGGCATGTGCCTCGTCGCTGGTTGCGGTACATGACGCGGTTACGGATCTGCAGGAGGGCAGGGCCGATATGACCATCGTGGGCGGAGTCTAGGCCATCCTGAACGGGCGCGTATTTGAACTCCGATCGGATGCCATAATGCTTTCGCCGGATGGCCAGTGCAAGACATTCGATGCTTCTGCAAACGGGTACGTGCGGGGAGAAGGCTGCGGGGTTGTCATCTTGAAGCGGTTCAGTGAAGCGGAGTCGGATGGCGATCGAATCCGGGGCGTTATTCGTGGCTCTGCGGTCAATCACGGAGGCGCAAGTACCGGACTGACGGTTCCGCATACCCCCGCGCTGGAAAAAGTGATTGAAACCGCACTCGCACATGCGGGCATTAACGCGTCTGAGGTGGACTATCTGGAAGCACACGGAACAGGTACCGGCGTAGACGATCCGATTGAGCTCAATGCCGTGGGATCTGTCTACGGTAAGGGACGCAGCGGGGAAGATCCGTTGCTGGTGGGCTCGGTAAAGACCAATATCGGCCATCTGGAATCGGCGGCCGGCATAGCCGGGCTGATTAAGGCTGTGCTGGTCATGCAGCGCGGAGTTATTCCCAGGCACCTGCATTTTGAGTCCCCCACCCCGGCTGTCGACTGGAGTGACCTGCCGCTGCGCGTAACCTCATCCATGATGGACCTGCCGCCGCGCGCGGGAAGACCGCGGGTGGCCGGGGTGAATTCGTTCGGAATTTCCGGCACCAATGCTCACCTGGTCGTGGAGGAGTACTGCGGCATGTCCAACACGCGCGTGAAGGGGGCACCTCAGCGCGTAGCCATTCATCTGCCGGAGTCCCTGGGAACACCTGCTGACACAAAACGACCGGTCCGTCCGCGCGGAGCACGGATCCTACCGCTGTCCGGCAAATCTTCAGCGGCCGTGCGGGACCTGGCCGCGCGTTATCTGCTGTGGATGGACGAACATGCGGAAGAAATTGCGACGGATGGCTCTGGCGCATTCCTTGCAGACATGGCCTGGACCGCAGGGGTCGGTAGAAGTCACTTTGCATATCGCTCAGCCATCGTCTTCAACGACGCGGCATCACTGCAAAGCCAGCTTCAGCCGCTGGCTGAATCAGGCGGCAGCCCTAAATCACTGGTTGCGCCAAAAGTGGCGTTCGCCTCTACAGGGCAGGGGAGCCAATGGGCCGGTATAGGACAGGTACTTTACGAGCGCGAACCGGTAGCAAGGGCGGTCCTGGATCGGTGCGAGGAGGTGTTTCAAGCCGAGAGAAACACGTCACTGCTGGATGCCATGTTCGGACGCAGCCAGGCTGATCTGAGCGATACTGCATGGGAGCAGCCGGCGCTCTACGCGCTAGAGTGCGCGCTGACAGCGCTTTGGGCAGGATTCGGCATTCGCCCGCCTGTCGTAGTGGGGCACAGCGTCGGCGAACTGGCCGCTGCACAGGCCGCAGGCGTGTTCAGCCTTGAGGACGGGATGCGGTTTGCCTGCGTGCGCGGCATGCTGCTGTCGGCTACCGACCCCGGTGCTATGGCGGCGGTTTTTGCATCGCCGGCGCGGGTAGCCGCCATGGTTAATACCGTGAACGCGTCTACGGATGGCGTAGGGTTAAGCATTTCGGCGGACAACGGCACCCATCAGGTGGTTAGCGGTCCGATAAGGGTAGTCGAAAGCATCCAGGAGCGCTTTGAATCAGAAGGTACCCGGGTCAGGCGGCTCAATACGGCCCGGGCATTCCACAGTGCTATGGTGGAACCGGCGCTGGAGTCACTGGAGGCATCCCTCGAAGGCGTGGTTATCAATTCGCCCCAGGTGACGGTAGTCAGCAATCTGACAGGACGGGCATTGGAGCGCGACCAGCTGCTGGATGGTGCCTATTGGCGGCAGCACGCGCGCAACGCGGTCGCGTTTGCTTCCGGTGTCAGGACCATGGCGGACCTTGGCGTGGATGTTGTGCTGGAAATCGGCCCGCGTCCGGTGCTCACCAATATGGTGGCGCTCGCCTGGCCGGAATCCTCGCAGCCACCGGCCATGATTCCGGGTCTGCATGTGCCGTCTGACGAAGGGAAAGAAAGCGGTGCCGACTTTATGCAGGCGGTCGCCCAGGTTCATTCCGCGGGGTTGCCCCTTTGCTTTGAAGCACTCTTTGCCGGAGAGACACGCCGCCGGATTGCACTGCTCGGCTATCCATTCCAGCGTGAACGCTACTGGATTGATGCCGCAAAGCGGCATCGGCCTGTTTCGGGTCATCCGCTGCTGGGACTGAGGCACGCGTCCGCCAGCGGAGAAATCACATTTGAGACGGAGGTGTTTCCAACGGATCCGGTCTGGCTGAGTGATCACCGGGTGTACGGCCGCGTGATTGTTCCCGGCGCGATGTACGGCGCTATGGCCGCGCTGGCGTGTCTGAACGAAGAAAGCGGATCGGTGGTCGTAAGCGATGTGCAGCTTCATAATGCACTGATATTCGCCGAAGACCATTCCGATGACGATGCCATTGAATCCGGCCGCTAAGGTACAGGTGGTCATTGAGCCTTCCGAAGCCTCAACATCGCGGCGAATTCAGATTTTCAGCCGAGGCACTGAGGATGGCTGGACACTGCATGTGGAGGGGCACCTGGCCCCGGACACCCGGCTGCCGAAAGGCGGCGGACGTACAGACCTGGAGGGCCTGAAGGCTGGCCTGACACCGGTGGAGCCCTCATCCTATTATCGGGCCCGGCTGGATACGGGGATTGATCTGGGTCCGTCCTTTCGGACGCTGAAGGGGCTATGGTCCAAGCCGGGCGAGGCGCTCGGCGAGGTAACCTTCCCGGAAACGCTCGGGCGCAATGATCTGCATATTCATCCGCTTCTGTTGGATGGATGTTTTCAGGTGGTGGCCGCCGCGCGCAATCCCGGAGGCGTGGAAGGCGAGGTCACCTATCTGCCGTTCGGCTGGGAAAGACTCTGGCTGCAGGGTCGGCTCCCGGAGCGTGTGTTCTGCCATGTACGGATGAATGAGGTACCCGCGGAGGCACGCAGTAATGCCGACGAGGTCCCCGAGGTAATGAGCGGCGAACTGCGCATCTATGATACCCACGGCGTACCGCTCGGGGGCCTGTCGGGGTACTTGGTCAAGCGTGCGACGCAGACCGCGCTGCTTTCCGAAGCGGAGGGGATTGCGGACCTGCTCTATGAGATCGTCTGGCGCGAGAGCTCCCTGGCTCGCGCGATGCTGCCCGCGGATTTTCTTCCTGTCCCAGCGATGGTGGCGGCCCGATCCGGGCTGCTCTCTGCGTATTTGGCCGAAGAAGGAGTTGAACCCGAACAGAGAACAGCCCTGCTGACCGACCTGGAGCGGTGGTCGCGCTCCCGCGCACTGCTGACCTTGGATGAGTTGGGATGGGAGCGCAGGCAGGGCGACGCAGTCGTTGCTGAAGAGTTGCGCAAGTGGCTTGGAGTCATCGCAGATCATGAGCGCCTTTTTCGCAGGATGCTGGAAATGCTGGCTAAGTCCGGCGTGTTGGCGGAAAGAAACGGCGCGTTTGAAGTGAAGATTGCTTCCAGAGATGCCCTGCCGGACGCGATGCCGACAGACCTTGAGGCCTTTGCCGACCGGATGGCCCGGCGGTATCCCCACGGCAGGACGGAAATCGGGTTGTTTCGGCGTTGCGGCAGTGCCTTGGCCCGCGTACTGCGCGGACAGGCCGATCCGCTGACACTTCTGTTCAGCAGCGGAGATCCGACCCCCGGAGATCTGTACCTGAAGGCACCGGTAGCCCGTGCGGCCAACCGCATTCTGAAGGAAACCGTCCGAACGCTGGTGGCCGACCTGCCGGCGGATCGGGATCTCAGGATCATTGAGGTGGGGGCCGGTACCGGCTCAGCCACCGCGGCCATCCTTCCCGAACTTCCGAAGGGGCGGTTCAGCTACATGTACACCGACATTTCGGCGGGCTTCTTTGCGGAAGCGGAGGCGCGATTCGGCGAAAATGGATCGTCAGTTGAGTATCGGCCGCTGGATATTGAGAAGGATCCGGTCGCCCAGGGCTTTGAAGCGCACAGCTATGACTTGCTGATTGCCTCCAATGTGCTGCATGCCACCCGGTATCTGCAGGAGACGCTCCGGCACTGCCGGGAACTGCTGACACCGTATGGTGAGCTGGTAGCCCTTGAAAATCTGAGCGGTCAGGGGTGGATGGACCTGACATTCGGGCAGTTGGACGGGTGGTGGCGTTTCGCTGATGACTACCGTCCGCACCACGCGCTGGCCGGTCCGGCCGTGTGGCGCAGGGCTCTCGGCGATGCCGGATTTGGCGAGGTGGCGATTCTCGGCGTGGAAGAGTCGGATACGTCCATAAGGCCGGATAAGGGGGTGATCGTGGTTGAGGGCCCGAAAAAGGTGGCGGAAAGCCCGGGCAGTTGGATCCTGTCCACCGACCAGGGGGGCGTGGCCGCAGAATTGGCGACAGATTTGGTCCGTCGCAACCAGACCGTGATCCTGGAGGGTGACCGGGATGCACAGGCTCCCGACCCGAACGGAATTATCCGAAGAAATTCGGCCATGGATCGGCGGGAGTCCTGGGAGGCATTGCTGGACGCGTTGCCTCAGGATGTGCCGTTAAGTGGCATCGTCCATCTCGCCGCGCTGGATGGCCACGGCCCGCATGGGTCAACCGCGGCCATGGCTCGGGATACACGGCGTGTGGTGGAGAGTGCGCTGTCGCTGACCCAGGCGGTTGCGGATGCTGATCGGGTGCCGACCAGGAGCATGTGGTTTGTTACGCGGGGTGCACAGGTGCTGGAAAAAGAGCGTGCCGGTCAGTTGGCCGGAGCGACGCTATGGGGATTTGGGAAAGCCATCGATCGGGAGCTTGCGCATCTGCAGCCGCGCATGATAGATTTGGATCCCGGCGGGTTGGCAGCCGCCCCCGACCTTGTCCTGGAACTGCTCAATCCTGATCACGAAAACCACATCGCCTATCGGTCAGGTCGTCGGCAGGTTGCCCGTCTGGTACGGGCGGGTGCCGGGGCCGAGCGCGTAACCCTGCCGGACGAGGCGGCATGGGTGTTGGCTCCAGACCCGGACGGGATCATTGAAAAACCTCCGGTAAAGTCGCTGCCTCCCGGATTCCTGGAGCCGAAAGAGGTACGGGTTGCCGTGGAGGCCGCCGGTCTCAATTTCTGGGATGTTTTTCGCTCCCTGGGGTTCATTCGGGAGGGCAATCTCGGCAGGGAAATGTGCGGCATCGTGTTGGATGTCGGATCGGAGGTCTCATCCGTGTCGGTCGGAGATCATGTGGTCGGGCTGGGATTCGGCGCGTTTGCCGCGGAAATGGTCACCCATGAGGAGCTGGTGGCACCCGCGCCTGCGGGTATGTCCGTGTCGGAGCTCGCCACGGTACCGAGCGCCTTTGTGTCGGCCGCATTGTCGTATGAACTCTCGGGTCTCAATGCCGGCGATCGGGTACTGATTCACGCCGGTGCGGGGGGCGTGGGACTTGCGGCCATTCTACTGGCTCAGGCCGCGGGGGCGGAGGTGTTTGCGACAGCGAGTGCGCCGAAGCAGGGATACCTGCATTCACTGGGGGTCAGGCATGTATTCAACAGCCGCGAGACGGCGTTTGGGGAGGAGATTCTACAGGTCACCGGGGGTGGCGGAATCAATGTCGTCCTCAACAGTCTTACCAGCGAGGGATTCATTGATGCCAGTCTGTCCTGTCTCGCCCAAGGGGGAAGGTTCGTCGAACTGGCACGCCGGGATATCCTCAGCGAGGAGGAAATGGCTGCGTTGCGCCCCGATGTGAAGTACGACATTCTGGAGCTGGATGTGCTCAAGAAAACTGACCCGGAATGGGTCGGCCGGGTACTTCGGGAGGTGCTCAGGCAGTTTTCGGAAGGTGTGCTCCAGCCGATCACACACAGCCGGTGGTCGCTTTCCGAAGCGGGTGCTGCGCTGCGTTTTATGCGATCCGCCCGCCACCTTAGCAAGATCGTTGTGACCGCATCACCGCTTGCCAGAGGTGAGTTGCGGGCGGACCGTTCATATCTGGTTACCGGCGGACTCGGAGGTATCGGATGCGCGGTCGCCGTGTGGCTGGCCGACCATGGCGCGCAATCGATAGTACTGAACGGGCGCAGGCCGCCGGACCCGGAGGCACAGGCCGTCATTGATGCGCTTGAAGCGCGGGGCGTAACGGTACAGGTGGCGCTGGCGGATGTGACCGACACCGCCGCAGTGAACAGTATGCTGGCCTTTATAGATGAGGAGCTGCCTCCCCTTGGCGGAGTGATCCACAGCGTGGGGGTATTGTCAGACGGAGCGCTCGGCAATCAGAGCTGGCAGCGTTTTGAGCGGGTATTATGGCCTAAAGTAGTCGGGGCCTAGCATTTGCACCTTGCTACCCGGGACATGGATCTGGACCTCTTCATTCTCTTTTCCAGCCGCGTCGGGGTGATGGGAAATCCGGGCCAGGCGAACCATGCGGCCGCCAATGCCTTCCTGGATCAGTTGGCTGCGCACCGACGGACCATCGGACTGCCGGGCCAGACCATTGCCTGGGGAGCCTGGTCGGACATCGGCGGGGCTGCTGAGCAGAAGGAAAGGATTGAACGGCGGCGGGCGGCGCTGGGGGGGCGGTGGTTTACCCCTCAGCAGGGGATCCGTGCGCTGGACCGACTGGTACGCCAGGATGTGGTGCATGCGGTCGTGATGTCCATGGACTGGGCCGTATTCCAGGAAGCCGTTGAGGAGAGACCGGCTTTGCTGGAGGATTTGTTCTCCGTCACGGCTGATCCCGCGGACGATACACCTGCGCTGGCCGAAGATCTGATCCACCGGCTGCGGCAGACACCCGCAGTGGAACGCGAAAACCTGCTCGTAGCCTTCCTCCAGCAAAAACTGCAGGCGGTGCTTCGCCTGCCCAACGAGCCCTCTCCGACCGTGGGATTCTTTGATTTGGGGATGGACTCGCTGATGGCCGTTGAGCTGCGGAATCGGTTGAATCGCGCCTTCGCCGATGAGTATGTGGCCTCCAATACGGTCGTGTTTGACTACCCGGACATAGCCGCGTTGGCCGGACATTTGACCGAGGAACTGGGAGAGCTTGGGGCTGCTTTTGCCATTACTCCTCCCCCTCAGCCGCAGATTATCACCGAAGAGCGGAGGTCTGCGCGGGGTGAGGACGACCATATCGCGGTCGTAGGCATGGCGTGCCGTTTCCCGGGTGCACCCGATCTGAGGGCATACTGGGATCTGCTTATGTCTGGCGGCAGTGCGGTGACGGAGGGCCGGCAGGATACCGGTCCGTGGAGCGGGGTAGTGGGTGATCCTGCGGCGGAGGATGATATTCTGAGACGCGGCGGGTTCATTGAAGGACTCGGCCAGTTTGATGCGGACTTTTTCGGCATTCGGCCGATTGAGCCGCGCGTGATGGACCCCCGGCATCGGATGCTGTTGGAGACATGCTGGCATTCGCTGGAGGATGCCGGAATTGACCCCGATTCATTGCAGTCCACTCAAGCCGGGGTGTACATCGGCCTTGGAAGCAGCGAGTACCGTGACCTGGTCGCTGCAATCGATCAGGATTACAACTTGTTGGGCACTTCAGGGAGCATAGCTATCGGGCGTGTCGCTTTCGCGTTGGGTCTGATGGGGCCCGCAATGGCGATGGACATGACCTGTGCGTCTTCGCTGGTTGCTATTCATCAGGCCGTTACCAGCCTCCACAATGGAGAGGTGACCCTGGCCCTGGCGGGGGGTGTACATTCGGTTCTTTCTCCCGCCATAACTCGATTCATGGCGGAGTATGGCATGCTGTCGGCGGGCGGATTGTGCCGGACGTTTGACGCGGGTGCCGACGGATTCGTTCGGGGCGAAGGGTGCGGGGTCATTGTTCTCAAGCGCCTTTGTGATGCCGAGGCTGACGCAGATCGTATCTGGGGCGTTATTCGGGGGTCTGCCGTGAATCAGAACGGGGCGAGCGCCGCGCTTACGGTACCCAACGGGAAGGCACAGGAGCAGGTGCTGGAAGAGGCCCTGTTGCGGGCGGGCGTTCCGCCAGCGGAGGTGGATTTTCTTGAGGTGCATGCTACCGGGTCCCAGTTGGGAAATCCCATTGAAGTCCACGCTCCGGCTTCCGCGTATGGCAAGGATCGCCAAGCCGAGCGGCCTCTGCTGCTGGGGACCGCAAAGACGAATATCGGCCATCTGGAAGCGGCTGCCGGGATTGCCGGCATCATCAAAACCCTGCTGGCCATGAAGCGGGGTATGATCCCCAAACACCTGCATTTTGAGCGTCCAAACCCGCATATGGACTGGCACCGACTGCCGGTTGAGGTTACTTCGGAGGCCATGGACTGGCCGCTGACCACTGAACGCCCGCCGCAGGCGGGCGTGAGCGCATTCGCACTCTCCGGGACCAATGCGCATGTCGTGGTGGAAGGATACGGCCCAACGGAGGGGTCTGGAGATGGGAACGCTGCATTCCCGGTTCCGTTGGGACCTGCAAGGCGTGTTGTCCCGAGGGTGCCCGCACCCGTGCCGGAGCCGATGGATACCGTCCCCGGGCGCGAGGTGAGATTGCTGCCGCTGTCCAGAAAATCCCCCAGTGCCCTGCGAGACCTGGCGAAAGGATATCTCTCCTGGCTTGATGGCCAACTCTCCGGGCCGCCTGCGGCGGATGCCGGTCCGCTGCTTTCGGACATGGCGTGGACCGCGGGCGTAGGCAGGAGTCATTTTGCTCATCGCAAAGGCATAGTGTTCGACAGTGCGGCTTCATTGCGCAAGGGGCTGATGACGATTACCGAGTTAAATGGCATCCCACCGGCAACGCCGCCCAAACTGGCTATGGTGCTGGGTGGAGAAGTGGATCAGTGGAATGGAATCGGGGCCGAATTGTACGAGCGTGAATCGGTAGTGCGGGCGGTGCTGGATCGCTGTGACCAGGTGCTTCAAGGCGAGCGCGATGGCTCTCTGTTGGAGCTGATATTGGGATCATCCGGAGACCCTGCGTTGATGCATCCGGCCATCTGTGCGCTGGAGTGTGCCCTGGTTGCGCTTTGGGGCAGTGTCGGGCTCCGGCCCAACATAGTACTTGGAATCGGATCTGGAGAAGTGGCGGCGGCCCATGCAGCCGGTATTTTCACGCTGGAGGAGGGCTTGGTCTTTGCGGCGCGACGCGGCGCGTTGATCGGCAGACATGCCGACCTGACGCTCTCCGATCTTGAGCAGGCGCTGTCGGATGCTGCCTGTACCCGCCCGGTGATCCCGCTGATCTGTGGGTCCAGCGGACACCTGGCTGACGCGACGCTGGATGCGTCCTACTGGCACCGGAAAGTGCGTGCGCCGGGAAATATTGACCGATGCGTAGCAATGCTTGCCGACGCAGGTGTCGGGGTCATAATTGAAGCCGGTCCGGGGCGTGTGGTGGGACCGAAGATCATTGGGGCTTGGCCAGGCGCGAATGTCGGGGCAGGGCAACCGGCACCTGGCGCACCGGCACCCGCAGTGCTGGCCAGCCACCGAGTGCCATCCGATGAAGAGGCACTTGGTGGATGGGTCTTTGCAGAGGCGGTAGCCCGGGCCAATGAAGCGGGATTTCCTGTGGACTTTGCAGGGCTGTTCGCCGGCGAAAACAGGTGCCGCATATCCATTCCCGCCTATCCGTTCCAGCGTCGGCATTACTGGTTCAGGGAGTCGTAGAAGCGGATGAGCATGGCAGATTGATTTTCCTGCCGGTGTCATTGCAGTGGGCCATGCGATTCGATTTGATCTGCTGTTTATCTTGGACGATCTGCGCCGATGCCAATGGAATTACGGAGCGCAGCCATGGGGCTGTCCCGGTGTCTGGAGGGGCAATCGGGGTTGACCGGAAATTGATTCAGCGCCTCCTGCCGACCGATCGCGGCAGTGGCGATCAGGTTCTGAATTGAGTGAAGCCTGCGGCACATTCACCTGTGAAGCGCCAGCATGATCGCGGTTGGGGCCAAGTACAGGCTCGCCGGGCGAGGCTGGGTATTCAGATTGGTGATCCCCACCTTTGGGGGGTATAGTCGCCCATGGAATTGCGGGAGGCCCTGATTCGGAACGGAGCCATGATTCAGTACGCAGGGGAATTCTACGTCGGTATGTCCGGTCTGAACGCTAGGCACCGGAAGTAGTCTTCAATGCGCCTGTACTCGGCCGAGTCCATGAATTCCTCCAGTCTGCGGACTAATTCCTGTCTGATCTCCGGTGCTGAGAGGTCTGCAAGCTCATCGGTGGACAGGAGTTGGTAGTCAAAGACCTGATGCCAGCCGAAGCCGTTGTTTCGGATTGCGTATTGCTCCTGTCTGCTGATCGGTGTTGATTCCATAAAGCATATGAGCCGGTCCAACCGGGTCGTGTCTTTGTCCGCCGACTGATGGAGATAAAAGCCTGCACGGATGGTGTGACGTTTAAATGTCATCCCCCACCAGAGGGAGAGATCCCCGCCGCCCAGTTTGCGCTCCGCGTCGGAAAGATCCGTATTCGTCCAGTTCAACCAGTCGGTTCCAGCCGCGGCATTGTGCGTCAGATGGAGCTTGAAGCCGTATCTCTTGAGCAGGCCTGCCACCACCTTCCTGAGGTCCTTTGGATTCATTCGTGATTGTTGCGCCAACTCAACAATCGTGTCGCGATAGTCAGCCTGAGCCTCCGGCACCCTTATACGGACCCCTTTTTCGCCATCCTTTTCCCAGACCCGGCGCATCTCCTTCAGGAGGCCCTCAAAGCCTCCGTCCCCCGCGGGACGAAGCCAGTTTTCGAGCAGTTCCAGGTACTGTCGGAAGAACGACTGCACGCTGGAGGATGGAAATTCCCCGGCAACACGGAGTGATTCGATGGATTCACGGACGGATGACCAGCTCATATGGGCTGTGGCGGGAAACTGCGCCTTATCATCCGGCGAGGTGGTGAGCAGGACACTCTGAATCCTGTAATCCTCGTACTTGCCTCGGAGCGTTCCCTCGTATGCCATTATCTGGTCGCGGTGCTCGGCCGAGGCCGGGCCCGTCTTGTTTTCAATGGTAATCAGGTATTTCTCCCTCTTAAAGAAGATCGTGATGTTAACATAGTCCAGCTCACGTTCAACACGGACATTCAAGGGTGCAAGGTCCACTTCGGGAAGAATCTCAAGCCCCGCTGCCTCAAGCCGCCCATTGATATGACGTACGAACCATTCCAGGAATCGGTCGCCGACACTGTGGGTTTCGGACGGATGTAGCAGCCACGCCAGCACATTGCTGTGGCGGATCTCGTAGTCGGCGTACCGAAGTACCTTAAAGGTGTTGAATTTCCGGGTCTCCCCGAGGCTCAAATGGAATGGCTGAAACCGGGGATCGTCGATCAGGCTCCGCGGCTCGTCTGCCTCGCGTATTCACCTACAGCTTCTTTAGAAATGGCTTGAGCGCGGACTCAAACAGGACCATCCCATCGGCCAATTCCCGGTGCACGGCTCCCCACTTGTGTTCATCCCGGTACCCGCCGGCGGCAAACGTCTTCTGAATCAGGCACGCTCGTTTCCCTTCCTTGGAATCCCACTCCAGCGATGTACCGAACGCATTCTCAATTCTTTCCTTCTCAGCGATTAAGCCCTTGAATAGACGGAGGTTTTCGTCACGGTCCTGTGTATCGATGTACAGCGCTACGCGAGTTTTACGCCTTGTGAAGTGCGAAACGCAACATCCCTGAAACTGGCATTTGGGGTGCCAGCCGGAAATGGCAACCGGATTAAAGCACCTGGCCCCAGACCCAGAGTAGCGTGCGGGCCCCCAGTATGGCGCAAATCAGCGTAACCAGTACGCCAAGCCCCAGGTACCAGCGGGGCAGGTTGACGTTCGGCTGCCGGGCGGACAGGTAGAGCACGAATCCGGCCATGAACGGCAGCAGTAGGCCGTTGGCTGCCTGAGCGGCAATGATGATCTCCAGCGGACTGCGGCCGATCATGGCAAAGGTCAGCCCGGTTACCAGTACGGATATCCACACCAAGCGGAAGCCGATATGCCGCTCATCACGGGGCCAGCCGGATATTTCGCGGATGCCATGGGCCGCCGCCAGCGGGGCTGTGACCGCCGATGTGATGCCGGCCGCGAACAGGCCCAGCCCGAACAGCACGCTGGCCATCGGACCGGCGGCGGGCTCCAGCAGCGGAGCCAAGGTAGCTACGGATCGCGCACTGCCTTCAGGCACGGTCAGCGTAGATCCCGCCAGCATGATGGCCAATGAGATCACTCCCCCCAATGGCAAAAAGATGGCCATGCCCGTGAGTTCCCCACGCCAGGCGATGGAGCGATCCGTCTGCGCCCAATACTGCTTAGCTGTACTGCCATGCAGGAACAGATTGTAGGCCACCACTGTGGTGCCGACCAGCGCCAGAACATTTATCAGGCTGCCCTCCGGTATGGTCCAAACGACCATGCCGCGCAGCGCCTGTCCCCAGTTGACCGGTGCCAGCACCATGGTGGCCACAAATACAATGCTCATGAACGCCACCAGCCCGGTGAGCATCACGGTTACCATGCGCAGGCGCAGTGCCAGCGTGGCCGCTGCAATTGCCCCAATCGTCAGCACAATCCATGTGCGCGCTATACTTCCGCCGGTAAGGATTTCCAGTCCTGCGGCGGCCCCGAGAATATTGCCGGTTTCAAAGGCGGCCGTACCGGCCCAGAGTCCCAGTACAACCAGAAAGAAGAGGATCGCACGGGTGCCGGGTGCCGTGGTGAGTTCCCGCATGGCCTCCCCCACGCCCTTGTCCGCCAGGATACCCGCACCGGCCGTAAAGGACTGAAGAATGAATGTGGCGGCCACCGAAAACACCAGCACCCAACCGAGCGCGGTCCCAAAATCCACCCCGGCCGATGCGCAGGTGAGCACTGTTCCCGGACCCACAAATGCAGCGACCACCACCGACGAGGTCCCGAGCTTCTTCACCTTGAAGGGGAGGCCCTGTTCGGCCGGTTCTAATTGATGGTCCAGGTATCGGCAGAGTGGAGCAGGGCGGCCAGATCACCAGGGCCGCGCTGCCGGGTGACCTCTTCGATCTGACTGTTAAGCAGGGACTCAAAGGTTGGCCGGTTTTCCATATAGATCACCCCGAACGGGCGCGGCAATTCAGGTCGCTCAGACATGCGGCTGACGATGCTGGCGAGCTCCAGGCTTTTCTCGTCGTAGATGAGGGCATCGCTCGCGCCGTAGCGTCCGTCTTCTAAATCAAAGGATACCGGCATGAACCCGTCCAGCCGGATACCATGCCGGCCTTTGTCATACAGCATAGGCTTGCCATGCTCCAGATAGATGGTGCGATGGTCCTTGGTCGCCTTTTCGGTGAATTCAAAAAAGGCACCATCGTTGTAGATGTTGCAATTCTGATAAATCTCAACAAACGCCGTTCCGTTATGCTGGTGGGCGCGCTTGAGAATCTGAGTCAGATGTCTTGTGTTGCGGTCGGTCGTACGTGCCACAAAGGAGGACGCGGCACCCAGGGCCATAGACACCGGGTTGAAGGGTCGTGCAATGGACCCGTTCGGTGAGCTCTTGGTTACCTTGCCGATCTCGCTGGTCGGGCTGAACTGCCCTTTTGTGAGGCCGTAAATCTGGTTGTTGAACAGCAGCAGCTGCAGATTCACGTTACGCCTCAGCAGGTGGATCAGATGGTTGCCGCCAATGGACAGGGCATCCCCGTCACCGGTAACCACCCAGACATCCAGCTCCGGCCTGGATGCCTTCAGTCCAGTCGCCAAAGTCGGTGCCCGTCCGTGGATGGAATGCACACCGTATGTGTTCATGTAGTACGGGAATCGGCTGGAACATCCTATTCCACTGATAAACACCAGATTCTCACGCTTAACGCCCAGTTGCGGCATGAGCCGCTGGACGCTGGCCAGGATGGCATAGTCTCCACATCCCGGACACCAGCGGACATCCTGGTCGCTGGAAAAATCCTTGCGGCTCGGGCCGCGCCTGACGGGTGCGCGACCCGGCGGCCGCCGGCCCTTCAGGCCCGGGGGTAGGGAGGGCTTCTTGCGCTTTGTTGGGAGCTCAATCGGCATTCTGAAGCAGATTACTGATGGCGTGGTCAATTTCACTGGCCTTGAACGGTCGCCCCTGAACCTTGGTCAGCGGCACGAAGGGCAGCAGGAAGCGGTCACGGAGCATGCGGACCAGCTGTCCGAGATTCATTTCCGGTACCAGGTGATGCTCAAACCGGGAGAAAATGCCGCCCAGATCTGCGGGCAGCGGATTGAGGTGTCTCACCTGAATCGTACCCACGGTAAGACCGCGCGCACGCGCACGGTCAACCGCCGTGCGGATGGTGCCCTCGGTAGACCCCCAGCCTACAACCAGCACCTGACCTGACTGGTCGCCGTAGACAGGCGTTGGCGGCAAAAAGTCAGCTACGCGCTCCACTTTACGGGCACGCAGTTGGGTCATGTGCTCGTGGTTTTCCGGATCGTAGGACACATTGCCGGTGTCATCCTGTTTTTCAAGGCCGCCGATCCGATGCTCCAGTCCGGGCGTACCGGGTCGCGCCCAGGGTCGCGCCAGGGTTTCCTGCTCGCGGACATAAGGCAAAAACATTTTTTTCTCACCCTCCGTCGCATTGGGCTTCCGGGCGAACGATACCGGGAACGGTGCAAGATCGGCCACATCAGGAATGCGCCACGGCTCCGAGCCGTTGGAGAGGTAACCGTCTGACAGCAGAATCACCGGTGTCATGTGCCGGACAGCGATGCGGCATGCTTCATACGCGGCATAGAAACAGTCTCCGGGCGTTGTAGCCGCCACAATCGGGAGTGGTGCCTCGCCGCTGCGGCCGTACATGGCCTGCAGCAGGTCACTTTGCTCGGTCTTGGTCGGCAGACCGGTTGACGGACCACCACGCTGCACATTGATGATCACCATGGGCAGTTCCATCATGACCGCAAGCCCGACTGCTTCCGCCTTCAGGGTCAGCCCGGGTCCGCTGGTGGCACATACCCCCAGATTGCCGCCGAAGGCGGTACCCACCGTAGCACCGATGGCGGCGATTTCATCTTCCGCCTGAAAGGTCCCGACCCCGAAATGCTTGTACCGGGTGAGCTGATGCAAGAGGTCAGATGCCGGGGTAATGGGATAGCTGCTGTAAAAGAGTTGCAGTTTGCTCTGGGTACTGGCCGCCACCAGTCCGAGCGCCATGGCCTCCGCACCGCGGATGGCCCGGTAGACACCCGGTGTCAGCTTCGCCGGCGCAACCTGGTATTGCGCGATGAAGTCTTCGGTCGTTTCTCCGAAGTGGTAGCCTTTCTTGAGTACATGCACATTGGCATCGCGCACGGTCGGCTTGGAGGCGAATTTCCTGGACAGCCAGTCTACGGTCGGCTGGAGGGGCCTGGAGTACAGCCAGAGTGTGAGCCCCAGCGCGAACATATTCTTGCTGCGGTCCACCGCCTTCCGGTCCAAGCCGAATGGTTTGAGGGCCTCCGCAGTCATCCGGGACAGCTCCACCCTAAAGATCTGGTAGTCTTTGAGGGCTTCGTCGTCATCCAGCGGATTCTCGGTGCCGTAGCCAGCCAGTTTGAGATTGTGCGGCTTAAAGGTGTTGACGTTAATCATGACCGCACCGCCGCGGCGCACGCGCGACAGATTCACTTTGAGTGCTGCCGGATTCATGGCCACCAGCAGGTCCACCTCATCCCCGGGCGTGCGGATACTGCCCGAGCCAAACTGAAGTTGAAAGCCGCTGACCCCGTAGGTGGTCCCGGCGGGAGCGCGGATTTCCGCGGGGAAGTCCGGCAGCGTGGCCAGGTCATTCTGTGCCAGCGCCGTGGCCAGCGTGAACTGGGAGCCTGTCAGCTGCATACCATCCCCGGAGTCTCCGGCGAACAGGATGGTGGCCTCACTGAGGGGCTTGACGGGTTTGGCGTCTGCGGGTGCGCCAACAGCAGATTCCGGCATCAAGAAACTGATTCGTCAGCTGATTGGATGCGACTTATTTCAGAAAAACACAATTCCTTCAGCAATGTTGCAGCAGGCCCGCGAATATGGACCCACCCATAACTTCACCCCGATCCCAAATATACAGTAATTCAGAGGCTTACAAGTCCGGTCAACTGTAGGTTGGGGCCGCCCCATCCGTTATCGTACCCGGTGGAGACCGTGAGCGTGCGGTCTCGCAGCTGTCGGCGATAGGTACCGAGCATATCCAGCGTCCAGCCTTGTGCGCGTACCATTGATCCGGGTGATGTGATGGGTATGTGATCCTGCCAAAGAGCGACACCGGCGCGGGACGAGCCGCCCCAGTGAGGCGACGCAGACAGCGAGAATCCTTCCTCATCCTGACCTCCCACCGTAAGGGTCAGCCCGAACCCACTCTCCTCATAGTCGGTGGCGGAATGAAACGCAAGCCAGCGTCCTTGCAGACCAAGACCAATCAGGCTGAGCTGAGCCTGCAGGCCGCCGGAGATTTCGATGCCGCGACCGTTCTGACCATCACCGCCATCATGCCGCGCATGGACGGCACCGAACGGCGCGAATCCGGCCCGACCGATATTCATATTGCTGCGGACATCCAGTCCCAATCGCGCTTGGTGCACGCGTGCTTCCACACCGTTAATGGTGGCTGTTCCGTCATCTGTTGACAGACTGGTCCAACCCGCGTCAGCCCGAATCCCAAAAGCAACAGGGCCATCGGTCGGCCCAAGTTGTCTGCGGTAGTCCAAGAGCCCCAGTGCCATGCTTAGGGGGCTGGTGCCGACGCGGCCTGTCGCCCTTTCATTGCGCGCCTCGCCTCTTCCCATACCTACCGTAGCCCAGATATTGGTGGCCCCATGTGACCAGCGCAGATATGGGTACACTGAAGTCACGGTTGTGGTGAGCTGGCCGGTGGCTGTTCCGACCGTCCAGTCGCCTTCTCCCTCGCTTCGTCCCAAGGCGATGCCAAAGAGCCAATCGGTAAGTTGTGCGTCAATCCCCAAATACCACACATTCAGGTTGCCACTGTAGTCGCCTGTTCCCGATCCGGCAGCCATGCCGCCGTAGCGCTGAAGGTCGCTTTGGCCCCACGCCGACCAAGCGATGCTACGGCGTAATGAATCGGCATACGAACCCGTCCAGTTGAGCGTAAAGTCCATATCGGACAGACCTGCGATTGGAGCTGCAAAGTGCAGGGGGTTTCGAAAGCTCGCGGGTGGCTGGGGTACCGGGGTGCCCATGCCCGGGACCGCCCTTACCTGCGGCAGGCCGGACGCTTGTGGCCGGTAGTGATTTGGGCTCCCTATCTGCCCGTACGCGGGCAGCCAACCGAGGGCAATTCTCTGTGCCATGGTACGGATGGTGTGAGGGTTCGGAAGCGCTATGGGTCTGCCTCCGACGCGCAAGCCTGACCGTTGGCTCATGCTGGTCTGCGCGGAGGGCGTGTCGCCACTGACGCGTCGCTCAAGTGTCATGCGGACACTGGACAGATGTGAGCGTGCCAACGCGGCGAATGCGTCGCCCAATACCGCCCGCACCGGTTGGTCGCTGACCCCGACAGACAGGTGCTGGGTCGCGGACAGGCCGCCCTGATCCGTGGCCGTGACGGAAACTGAGGCGCTCCCGGAGGCTACCGGGGCGATAACGAGATCCGCACCGCGAACGAGGGCAGATACTATGTCCAGATCTGAGCTTTCCGCACTGAAGGTCAGGGGATCGCCATCGGTATCGGCATAGAAAGGCGTGAGTTCTATTGTAATTTCACTGCTTCCCTCATCCAGCATCTGATCCGGGATTGGACTAACCGCCACCGGACCATCATTGACGGGTGTCACATCCACGGAGACCGTTGCGGTATCGGTCAGGCCGCCTGCATCGGCGACAATGTACATGAACCGATCCGGGCCATTATAATCCGCGTCAGGAGTGTAGGACACCGTAGTACCGTTCGGCGAGACCTCAGGCGTACCGTGTTCGGCGGACGAGATGTCCAGCACCCGCAGTTGATCGCCATCCGGGTCGGCATCGTTATCAAGCACTGGAATCTCAATTGGCTCGTCCTCCAAGGTAGCGGCTTGGTCATCGGAGGCCACCGGCGCGTCATTGACCGATGAAACAGTTACCATTACTGTCGCGGTATCCATGAGTCCTCCGACATCGGCGACGACGTAGGTAAAGTGGTCCATGCCGTGATAATTCGGATCCGGGACAAAGGAAATGCTCAGTCGGTCCGTTGTTATGGCGGTCGTGCCGTATTCGGCAGCGGAGACACTTTGAACGCGCAATGCGTCGCCTTCAATATCGGTGTCGTTATCCAGCACCGGAATCTCAACAGCTTCGTCCTCACGGGTGGCAGCCACATCGTCAGTCGCATCGGGTGCGTCATTGATCGGTGAAACAGTCACCCTTACTGTCGCGGTATCCATGAGTCCCCCGACATCGGCGATGACGTAGGTAAAGTGGTCCATGCCGTGATAATTCGGATCCGGGACAAAGGAAATGCTCAGTCGGTCCGTTGTTATGGCGGTCGTGCCGTATTCGGCAGCGGAGACACTTTGAACGCGCAATGCGTCGCCTTCAATATCGGTGTCGTTATCCAGCACCGGAATCTCAACAGCTTCGTCCTCGCGGGCGGCTGCCACATCGTCAGACGCGTCGGGTGCGTCATTGACCGGGGTTACGGTTAGGCGCACCTGTGCGGTGTCGGCGAGCCCGCCCGCATCGGCAATGACATAGGTAAAAGCATCCGGGCCATGATAATCCGAATCAGGGGTATAGGACACCGTGGTTCCATCCGGCGAAATTTTGGGCGTTCCGTGCTCGGCGGACGAGATGTCCAGTACCCGCAGCGGATCGCCATCCGGGTCGGTATCGTTGGAAAGCACCGGAATCTCAACAGATTCGTCCTCCAAGGTAACGGCCTGATCATCGGTTGCGACAGGCGCGTCATTGATCGAAGTAACCATCACCTGAACTGTGGCCATGTCTGTCAGCCCTCCACCATCGGTGACGACATAGGTAAACTGGTCCGCGCCGTGGTAATTGGGATCCGGGACATACGAGACGCTTTTTTGGTCTGGGCCCACTTGGGCCGCGCCGTGCTCGGGGGAGGAGACGCTTTGGACATGCAGCGAATCGCCATCAACGTCTGTATCATTGTTGAGAACGGGGATTTCAAGTTCTAAGTCCTCTTTCGTGGAAGCGCGATCATCGGACGCGACGGGACTATCATTAACCGGGGTAACGGTCACATGGACCGTTGCGGTATCCGTGAGGCCCTCCATATCGGACACTGCGTAGGTGAATTGGTCCGAGCCGTGGAAGTTGGGGTCCGGCACATATTGTACGGCTGTCCCGTCTTCCGATGCGGTGGCCTGGCCGTATTCGGCCGATCCGACCGAAACCACGCGAATCTGGTCGCCGGTGTCGGGATCGTGATCGTTGGTCAGCACTTCAATACTCGCCTCCTGATCCTCTTCCACGCTCAGGGCATCGTCCACCCCAACCGGACGCTCGTTTACATTGACTACCTGGACCGTAATGGTCGCCTGAGTTTCGCCTCCGAGTGCGTCGGTGGCCATGAGGGTTACCTCCAGCAGATTCGGATCTGCTTCAAAATCCTCACCCGGCCCCACATATTGCAATTCCCCTGAGGTCTCGCCAATCGCAAAGCGGGAGTTCTCGGGTGCCAGGGAAAATGAAACTTCGTCGCCATCAGGATCGGTAGCCTGAACGAGGCCGAGCATGACCGGATTCTCCCGGCCATCGGCGTTTTCCAGGAGGTCAACGGTCATTGGAGCGTCAATCATCGGGAGGCGATTGATGACCCGAATACTGACTCGAGCGACAGCGTCAGCTCCGTATTCATCGGTAACGGTTACCAGGATGACGAATGTGCCTACGCGGTCCGGCGGCATCCAAGCCGCATTGGCCTGGTCGGTCGCACTCGTGAATGTGCCGTCTGCGGCACTCCAGCTATAGGTAAGGGCATCGCCATCTGCGTCCGATGCATCGGCACTCAGCTGAACTTCGCTACCTCGGGGGACCGTGCACGGCTCGCAGGTCGCACGGACCGTGGGCGGATTGTTTTCAGGAGGGGGCGGGCCATCGTCAATAATGGTAATCTCAACCGAAGATGGGCGGCCCGCGGCAACTTCGGACGGCAGACTGCCGAGTGAAACCGTGAATGTTTCGTCATCCTCATCGTCGTCCCGCGTCGTTTGGATGATTCCCGTTCCGGTGGTTTGTCCGCCTTCGATGGTGATGGTTGAGAGCGCACTGATGTCATCCGGTTCAGCGGTTCCCTCTGCAAGCACGATAGGGACTTCCAGGCTGCTGGTCATGGCCTCGGACAGTTTTGCACTCACCGTAACCGGATCTCCTTCGGCAACCGGGTTGGGTGAAGCCGAAAGGCTCACGGTCGGACGTGTTGGCCCGCGTTGGGTAAAGGTGAGCCTTGCCATGCGCACATTGGAAAACTTACCTTGCCCTGAGATCCTGGTGATGGTGCCTTGCGGGCTGGTATCTGGATTGCCCAGAGCGAATTCTGTCCCTTCTTCGGTGCCCGCATCGTACGGGAAGAGGTCTACCACCACTGAGGCCTGCCAATTATCCGAGGCATCCAGCAGGGACAGCCCCGATATCCCGACAAACCAGTCGGGGCTGGGGCCAATCATGGATAGGAGCGTGACCAGGGGGTGCGTTTTCCTGACGGTAATGGAGAACGAGGCGGTGCCGGTCCCGCCGAAGCTGACGGATTGTTGAATCACGTTTAGCGTATGCGGGCTGGCACTTACTTCGCTCCTGAATGTGCCGGTCGAACCCAGCTCTGCTACGTCCTCCACACCGGCGCTGGCTCTGCCACCGCGCTGCCAGAAGGAGACACCGCTGCCGTGCACCCCGCCGATCAGCGTTGTAAAGTGCGCACTGCTGACAACACCGCCCGGCGTGCTCGCCAGTGTCCAGTTGCCCTCAAACAGTACGTCGTAGACGACATCCTGAGAAGCGGCCGGCATCGTGCCCCAGCCGGTGGCGATCAGCATCAACACGAGTGCGCCAGCGCGCCCGGGTAATCCAGCTATGGTGCGGCACATTTCAGTCACAAAGGTTTATGGCAGGGCAGGAGTCGCTGAATTTCAAGTTAAAAGGTAGGAAAACGGGCTGTGGCGGAGAGGCTTTGGTGTCCGGGGCCGGAGCGTTTGGATGGTTCGGCCATCAGCTTCATGTACGGAGGTGTGCTCGGCGCGAATTCGGCGCGGAGCCAATGGACTTAACATTTCCCTGGGCGAAGTTTGCGGCAGTCTGCTATCTTTGGCTGGGGGAGGCAGCCACGGCTGGCCTCTTACTCAGTCAGACCGGAAAACGGATGGCCAAGCCGGGCAAGCAGCGGGAGATCAAGTCCTATGTCCACGAGGGAGAAGAGCGGCCCAACAATCCCCCGGTAGGTCTCGCGACCGTTCAGTCTGACCCTGATGTGCCTGCGGCAACCTACCAGCATGACCCGCATATTGACCCGTTCCTGAGCTGGGCGGGCAAGGCGGAGCGGACCTCCTTTGAAGTGCCCACCGTGTCGCTCCATGTTCACGAAACCATTGATCCGCGAACGATTATTGAGCAGCTGCTGAAGACTCCAGGCGGTGAGCATCAGCTGCCGCTGTTTGAGCATCCGCGGCCGTTGCGGGAGGCGATTGATTTCTACAGGCACCGGGATGGCTGGAGCAATCGGATGATTGCCGGTGACAGTCTGGTGGTGATGAACAGTCTGCTGCAGAAGGAATCCATGGCCGGGAAGGTGCAAATGGTGTACATGGACCCGCCGTACGGGATCAAGTACGGGTCGAATTTTCAACCGTTTGTACATAGCCGATCTGTTGTGGATGGGAAGGCGGAGCATCTGACCGCGGAGCCGGAGCAGATCCGAGCATTCCGGGATACATGGGAGATGGGCATCCATTCGTATCTGAACCACCTTCGGGATCGAATCCTGCTGGCGCGTGAACTGCTGACGGAAAGCGGGAGCATCTTCGTGCAGATGGGTAAGGAGAACAGGGCAAGAGTCACGCTGCTCCTTGATGAGGTGTTTGGAGCTGAGAATCGGGTGGCGGAGATCAGCTACGTTACGAGCGGGGGATCCTCTGCGAACACGCTTCCTGAAGTTGCGGATTTTCTCCTTTGGTACGGCAAGGACCGAGTACAGGTAAAGTATCGCCAATTGTACGAGACGCTTAGCAGGCGCGAAGTGATTGAGCTGTTCAATTGGGATGCTAATATTGAGTTGCCGGATGGGACTGTCCGTGGATTGACCGACGACGAGCGTCTTGCGCCAGACCGTGTTTTACCGAAGGGTGCAAGGCTGTATAGTCGGGCGGATATAGCGTCTCAGGGCCATTCACAAACCGGTAGATCCGAGCCGTTCGTTTGGAACGCAGTTACTTATCCGTGCCGTGCGAATAGTCAGTGGAGTGTTTCGCATGAAGGTCTTAAACGTCTCGCGGCCTTGGGAAGACTTGATGGACGAGGCGGGCTGCGGTGGAAGAGATATGAAGAGGAAGTGCCTGGGAGGCGCCTACACAACATATGGAGAGCGCAGTCCCAAGCTCAGAGAAAACAGTATGTCGTGCAGACGGCGCGAAAACTAATTCAACGCTGCATGCTCATGGCCACGGACCCTGGCGATCTGGTGCTGGACCCCACCTGCGGCAGCGGGACCACAGCGCTTGTGGCTGAACAATGGGGGCGCCGATGGATCACATGCGATACGTCACGAGTCGCGATCGCAATCGCTCGTGCGAGACTGATGACAGCCAATTACGATTACTACCAGTTGGCCCAGCCTCAAGAGAGCGTAGGTTCCGGGTTCCAATACAAAACGGTTGACACCGTGAGCGCAGCGATTCTCGCCTACGATCTCCCGCGCAAGACCGTAACCCTCTACGACCAGCCGCTGGTAGACCGCAGGCGTGCCCGTGTTACGGGTCCGTTTACGGCCGAAGCAGTACCTGCACCGAGTGTGCGGTCCATAGAGCAGGTGGTTGAAGACAGTGAGTATCATCCTTCTAATATTGTTACATTCACATTGGGGGGGGGGGGGCGGGTTACCACGCCGACTGGCGCGCGGAGCTGTACAAGACGGGAATTCGTGCTCGCTCGGGCGAAAAATTCCGATTTTCCCGATTGGAGCCCATGGAAGGTACCCGGTGGCTGCAGGCAGTTGGAGAAACACTGGAGCACAATGGACAGCCACCTAAACGGGTAGCGGTATCGTTTGGGCCTGACTATGCGCCGCTGGAACAGCGGCAGGTAGAACGGGCTATTGAGGAAGCATTCACGACCTATCCGCAGCCGGAAATCCTGGTTTTCGCAGCATTCCAGTTTGACCCCGAAGCCGCAAAGGACATCGATATAGCCCGAGTCGGGGGTACGGTGCTGCTCAAGACGCAGATGAACCCGGACCTGCTCATAGGTGACCTCAAGAAGAATCAGGCGGGCAGTGATTCGTTCTGGCTGATTGGCCAACCGGACATCTCAATAACTCCGGCAACATCCACCGACCGGGGCGACTGGGTCGTGGAGGTGCAAGGCTTCGATTACTTTGACCCCACGACCAATAAGATCCAATCTGGCGGTCCACAGGAAATTGCTTGCTGGATGCTGGATACCGACTACAACGGCCGCAGTCTGTATCCCAGACAGGTGTTCTTCCCGCAGGGCGGCCAGAAGCAGGGTTGGGATAAGTTGTCCAAAGCCTTACGCGCCGAACTGGACATGGATCGGGTCAAGGCCTATGCAGGCACCCGATCCCTGGCTTTTTGCGCTGGAGACCACCAGCGCATAGCGGTCAAGATCGTGGATCTGCGCGGCGTGGAGAGTCTCAAGGTGCTTGACGTTCCCGCCATCGCCTGACCCGATACAGCAGGATGTGTTTACTGAGGCCGATTCCTCGGGAGGCCGCACCCAACCCAAAATTGATAAGCTCATCATCACATCTCCGTACAAAGAACCTGCGGAGCACTGGGGATATGATAAGAACACCGAAACCTTCGCCCGCGTGCAAGGGAGACGGGAAGCGGGGTACCTGATCGCCACCTAGGGACACAAAGATCCTGATGATCACGGGGAGCGGCGGACCATCCCCCTTGTCGGGGAGATACGCAAACGGGTCAGACGTTGGAGAGAAGGTGAATATCCTGGTGTGACCGGGGTGACCAAACGGCTGCTGGAGTATTGGCAGGACGAAAATGAGCGGGCAGGCAAGCCGTTCTTCTTCTGCCAGTTGGAGGCCGCAGAAACCCTGATCTGGCTCTCGGAGGCACCGGACTCAGCCCGTGCAGACATGGAAATCCCCCGCGACGGAGGAGACTTTGTGCGTTATTGTGCCAAGATGGCCACCGGCACGGGTAAGACCGTAGTTATGGCCATGGTGATCGCATGGCAAATCCTTAACAAAGTGCACCATCCCCCCGATCCCCGTTTTTCCAGGAATGTACTGGTAGTCGCGCCCGGGCTTACCGTGCGCCGGAGGCTTTCCGTGCTGAATCCGACTGCGTCGGACAACTATTACCGCGAGTTCAGAGTCGTACCGCAGGGCTTGGAGGAGCAGTTGCGGCAGGGCAAGGTGCTCATCCGCAACTGGCATTCACTGCAATGGGATTCCGAAAAACGTATAACCCGATGTCGTACAGTGGATAAGCGGGGGGTCAAGAGTGACTCGGCCTGGCTGCGCGATGTGCTGGGTGGCATGCACTCTGCCCACAGCATACTGGTCATCAACGATGAGGCCCATCACGCATGGCGGGTTACCTCCAAGGAAAAGGCCAAAGGCCTCTCCAAGGCAGACAAGGACACCGCCACTAAGTGGGTCGGTGCCCTGGACCGCATTCAGCGGGCGCGTGGGATTCTCACCTGCTATGATTTTTCGGCTACGCCATTTGTGTCCGGCAACAAACGCAATTCGGAAGATGCCCTGTTCGACTGGATCGTGAGCGATTTTGGACTCAACGATTCCATTGAGGCGGGGCTCGTCAAGACCCCCAAAGTTGTCATCCGGGACGATGCTATCCTGTCCGACGCGACGCATCGCTCCAGGCTCTTCCACATCTACGTGGATGAAGAGGTTAAGCAGAGTCTTAACAGGAAGGCACCGGAAACCGCTCCGCTTCCTCCGCTGGTGACGACGGCCTATATGCTGCTGGGGCAAGACTGGGAGGAACTGGCTGCGCAGTGGAGGGAGCAGGGCGCATCCACGCCCCCGGTGATGATCACGGTGGCAAACCGCACCGAGACAGCAGCGCGGATCAAGTACGCGTTGGATAACGGGCGCATACCTGTGAAGGCATTGCGTGATCTGGAAAAGACGCTGCACATTGATACCCGGGTCCTCAATCGCGCGGAAGCTGCGGACCAGGAATAGGACATCTCCAAGAAGATCGCTAACAAGCAGGAGCGGGAAGAGCTTATACGACGCAAGGTTAATACGGTCGGGCAGGTCGGTGAACCGGGTGAACAGATTCAGAGCGTAATTTCGGTAGGGATGCTCAGCGAGGGTTGGGATGCCAAGACGGTAACGCATATCATGGGGCTACGAGCTTTCTCCAGCCAGCTGCTCTGCGAACAGGCGGTGGGCAGGGGGCTGCGGCGGACTACCTACGAGGTGGGACCTGATGGCCAGCTTCCGCCAGAGCATGTCGTTGTATTCGGGATTCCGTTCGCCTTCCTGCCGCATGAGGTGCAACCGGCGATTGGCCCGCAACCGCCAGCCACAGCCATACATCCGGTAGAGGAAAGGGTGCGGTATGCCATCACATGGCCTAAAGTGCAGCGTATTGATTATGCGCTGCGCACACGGATGACACTGAATCTTGATGCCTTGGAGCCGCTGTTTCTGGATGCGGCAGGCACGATTCTGACGGCCGAGATAGCGCCGGTCATTGACAGTAAGCCCGGAATGTCCCTACTGGAAATAGTCGGCGACGCGCAAATCCAGCGCGTGGCCCAACAACTGCGCACGCAGCGGCTGGTTCTTGAGGCGGCCCTGGACATTTGCGACAAACAAACAGGTCAATGGGGCGGCGGGAAGGCATTCCAGGTTGCACAGGTTGTCCGAATCGTTGAAAGCGTGACAGCGTCCGACAAAGTTCGCGTTACGCCAGCGGCGTTTGAAGCTTCGCCGCTCAGGCGCAAGGTGACCATCGCCCTCAACATGGGGTGCCTGGTTGAGCACTTGCAGGACTGTATCAGGTCGGAGAGCATCGAAATGACCGCGCTGGAGATCGACCCGGCCTACAAGCACGGATCTACGAACCGGATGCGAACATGGTATACGCGCCGGCGATACGGCAAACCGAAGAAGTGCCACATCAACTATTGCGTCTACGACAGTGAGTTGGAGCGGAGAGAGGCCGTGTTTCTGGACCGGTCAGATAGTGCGGAGGCCTGGGTGAAGAACGACCATCTGGATTTCGAAATCACCTACCGGTTCCAGGGCATAGTGCGCAAGTATCGGCCGGACTTCATTGTGCGCCTCACGAGCGGGGATCACCTCATCCTGGAGGTCAAAGGGGACAAACGGGACGATGACGACGCTAAGTGGGGTGCCTTGCGTGAATGGACAGAGGCGGTGACCGTAGATGGCCAGTATGGGTGTTGGCATTTTGGGGTATCCCGGCAGGCCGGGGACATACTGGACTGCATAGCTAAAATCGTTACCCGGTAAATTGTTACACCGCAAAATGATTGGGCTGCCCGCGGAATCAATTCCTGTTTGGCTGAAGGGCCTTTCCAGCAGCCCGGCAAGTGCACCGCTTGTTTGCGGGCAGCTGAGTCAGGTGGCACCCGATTCCAAGTCGGCATGTGGGCGGCCCGATCAATGGTCCGCGCGCCCGGATGACTGGCCGCTGAACGCAAGCGTTTGACATTTGTGCAATCAATTGTTATTATGGCGCTTCTGAAACGTGAGAGCAGGTGCACGGATGAATTTTGTCACTCCTGAGTTGAGGCCGCAGGCCGGGAGAATTCGCGCCCCGAAAAAAATTGGGGGGGGGGGATTCCTACAAATCAGGTAAGGAGTTTCCCAGGAGTGCCAGGCGGGCATTTTCGCTGACACTTGGGGAAAAAGTCCCCATGGCAGTCCACTGCTACCGGGCTGCCCCCCTACGTGACCGGACATCACCCGGAGAACGCTGTCGCAGTCACGCGTGGCATCTGGCGTACCCTAAGAGAGGCTCAAGTACAGGGGCGAGCGCACCGTGCTCCCGCACCGCTGGCTGAATATGGGATACCGCCTTTGGATGGGCGTGTATCCCCAAGTCTGCGCGGATGCGGCAGCATCCGTCCAGATCGGCTTGATCGGGCCTATCAACATGAACCCTTGGGGCGGTGTCCCAGATTCAGTTGGTTAATAGGTGAGGGGCCTGGGGGAGCTCG
>JAPPNA010000060.1 GCA_028873925.1 Bacteroidota bacterium
TCGTTGATGCGCACGGTCGGGGCCGCCGCATCCCAGGTGGCGGTGGCGGTCACGGCCCGGTCGGGGCCATGGTAGAGGCCGTCGGTGGCGGCATACGCCGCCACGGTCACGACGACATCCGCGGAACCGGAGGGGGTCACATCAAGCGTATAGGTCGTCGCGTTGATCGCGGTGAAGGTCCCTCCGGTGCCGCCGGTGATGGTGATGTCGGTGGCATCAAAGCCGGTGACGGCCTCCGAGTACGTGAAGGTGGCGGTGAAGGGGTCTGTTAAGTTGATCGTGGTCGGCACGTCGGTGATCTCCACGGTCGGGATGGTCGTATCCCAAGTGGCAGTGGCGGAAACCGCGCTGGCCGGGCCGGTGTTGCCACCGAAATCGCGCACCGTGTTAGCGGCCACGGTCACGACGACATCCGCGGAGCCGGTCGGGGTGACCTCCATCCAGTAGCTGGAAAAACGGCCACCGCGCCAAATCCCAGTGCCGCCGGTGACGGTGATGTCGGTGGCATCAAAGCCAATCACCGGCTCCGAAAAGGTGAACGTCGCCGTGAAGGATGTTGTCGTGTTGATCCGGGCCGGCACACCGCTGATCGCCAGGGTCGGGGGGGGGTCCGCGTCCCAGGTGGCGGTGGCCGAAACCGCGCTGGGCGGGCCATCGTTACCCTCGCCGTTGGTCGCCGAGTTAGCCGCCACGGTCACGACGACATCCGCGGAGCCATCTGGAGTGACCACCAGCATGTAGGTGGTCCCGCTGCCCGAGAAGGCACCCTTGGTGCCGCCGGTTACGGTGATGTCGTCGTCGTCAAAGCCGGTCACGGCCTCCGAAAAGACGAACGCCGCCGTGAAGGCCGTGGTTGAATTGATCCGGGCCGGCACCCCGGTGATCTCCACGGTCGGGAAAACAATATCGGTCACCGTAACAATAACGTTCCCAATCACATTATCGTACCCGCCATCAGATGCCGTATGCCGCAACGTTACCACATCCTCATCCCTGTCGTCGTCCTGCCCGGCCATCACCGTCACCGTCTGATAATCGTCCCAATCCGAAGTCGTGAACGTTAAATCGTCCTCGTCCAGCATCAAGTCCGTGCCCGCCTGGCCCGTGATAGCAACCGCCACCGAAGCCGAAGGCTGCTGAGATAGGCGCACCCTATAAGTGCTGCTGCTTCCTTCGTCCACCGCTAAGGCCTGCGGGTCAAGCTGCAGCGCCGGCGTGCCCTTATCGTTATCGTAGATGAATACCGCCAGGATTCTGGGATAAAGGCGGTCTGTAAGTCCACCAACAAAATGTGGACCAAGATCATTTGTATCATTGTCTTCCGCGGCCGTCAGCCTTACAGTCTGCGGTTCATTATAGTCGGTCGCCGTGAATGTGAGATCGCTCGGGTCGGCAGACAACCCACTGAGACCATGAAACCTGAATGTCACGGTAGATGTGGGTGCCACGTCCAAGTACACCGTGACACTGACGACTTCCCCTTCGTTTACACTCAAAGTCCTCGGTACCACAACAGGCTGCTGTGCCAAGACAATCTCCGGCAGGAGTACCAGGAGCAGCAGCAGCCAGCGAAAAATCCGAACGGCCGACATCACCGAGGTCGAATCGCAGGCCTCAGGCCTTCGGGCCTTCGCACGGGAGAATTCCGTGTTCATTGCTTATTCAAGGTCCGGCACTCCTCGGGCCTCAGGTGCTCCCGTCACCAGATGAAATGGAATTTGTGCAAGTTAAGCAGAAACTTGCTGGGTATTTAGTGCTGGCCTGAATAAAACGTGCCGGACCGGATAGTGGTGGCAATCTGCGTAACTTTGGCCGGTTTCGGTCACTCTGGCAGGGTTTACGGCAGTTTGCCCCGTATCGGTCTTGCGGGCTAGGTCTGCGAACCTGGATTGAAGCTCGGTGACATCGCCGGACTTGGAGCCGATTCCGGGCGCTAAGTCGTAATCATAGGTGCAACATCCGAGCTGGACAAATATGCGCGAAATCTTCTCTTCACGATTTGAGTTTGGGCAGATTCCGATTGCAGACACCCAATTCAACGCGCCGCGATGACATTTCCGGCAGTGCTGATGTGGCGGCAGGCCCGGTACACGGACGAAGAAGTTCGCACAAAGATTTTTAACAGCCTCAACAACCGCGTGCGTCCAGAGATGGATCACAACCGGGGTCGTTCGGGCACGGATCTGTGGCGCATTTGTTTCCGGGAGTAGTCGGGGAGCCTAGGGGAATTTCACCGGGCTCCCGCAGAACCGTACGTCAGACGCTCGCCTCAAACGGCTCTTCCCGGGCCGCCCAGTCAGGCCCCTGCCTGCTGAGCACAGTCCGCTCACCCCGACAACTGCCGCGTCCTAATCGAGTCGGCCCTTCGCACCGCTCCCGTTACAGACGCTTCAACACTACCACGAGCCGATCTGCCAGCATGAAGGATATGGGTATTCCGTAACTTGTGGATCTGCCCTACCTACTACGCTCCCTTCACACCTCTCCGACACCTTCCCTCACGCCATGCTGGAGCCAGGCCTACGTTTCCGCCGCCCATATGCCGGTGGCCGATCAGCCAGTAATCAGGTTCCCGCTGATCTTGTCCCGGCATAATTCCGCTTACACCGGTCCTGACCACCACACCTATTAGCCTAACTGTTCACTCATGTTCAGCTCCGTGGCCCGCACCAGACACGATCCGTTCCCCCGCCTTTTCTGGACCTGCTCAGTATCGGACTCATACGGCCAAGCACAAGCCTTGCAGCCTCCCCCCTGAATCGCGATGGCGGAGGACCTTCCTCCATCTCCAACGCAGCTGCATTACACCTCGGCTACGTAAAAGCACATCACCTCAGTGTCTCTCGCGGCACACAGATAACGGGCTTTTTCCGGCAAACATTAGTCAGCTCAATGGCCTACGGGGTAGTATGACCCGAAGGCGACATGCAGCGTTTGACATTATGCTGCGGATGCTGCTGTTGACTGATCACCCTTAGTCCTCTGTAACAAATCTCTATATTGCGCGCTCCATATCTGCCGCTGCTACTGGCCGCCGGACTGTTTTTCCCCGGCTGTGATTCCACGCCCGGTCCGGCCCCGTTGAATGTTCAACCCCCGGTGCTGGAGGATTTTTCGTTTACGCCCCGGCGGGTCTTTTTCGCACTCCTGGAGCCAGCCCAAATCTTGGGCGACAGCATTCAGATTCCACTGACGATTCAGGCTTCGGTGCGTGCAGGCAAAGCACCCGTGGAAAATGTTCACTATGTGGTGCAGACCCAGGAGTCGGCAGCCAACCCGCTGGCTGCCGGGATATTGCCGCCTATAGGAGGTTCCGATTACGCGGGTACACTTGAGCTGACCCTGAGCGCGCTGGATGTGACCACTTATATCGTGATGATCTTCGCGGTTGACCAGGGCGGGCAGGTTAGCGGAGAGGGCCGGGGGACGATTGAGTTTGTCCGGGTTTTTGAGCCGGGCAGCCCGCCGATCATCAACGAGCTGATCATGCCGGACAGCCTGCAGCGTCCGGCTGCCGGATCCCCTGCCAGGAGCCTGTCCTTCATCGCGCGCGTGTCCGATCCAGACGGGCTGCAGGATGTCGTGCGCGTGGAATTCTGGAACAGCACGGCACCCGGAACGCGCATCATTATGTGTGACGACGGAAACCTGCGCGCTTGCGGCTCCAGTCAGGAAAGCGGCGATCCAGCTGCCCAGGATGGTCTCTTTACACGGCGCGTCTTTATAAGCAGTTCAAACGCGCTCGGGGCAAACACGCTGGTTTTTGAAGCGATTGATCGCGCAGGCCTAAGGAGCGCAACCGCCTCCCATACCATTGTCATCTACGACTGACTTACATGCGGTGGGGCCTTTCCCTTATTGCCCTCCTTGTGATCCCCGCTCGTGCGCAGGATCTCGTCTCTACGTCTGGAATTCTTGACAATTCCGTCACCAATCTGTACTTCAGCGCCCCTACCCTGTGGGTCGGGCCCTACTTGAATGTTACCCGTGATGGCGGTGCCACCTGGCAGGCCGCACAGATAGACTCCTTACATGGCCTGACCAACTCCGCCTACTCGCTGGATATCGCCCAAGACGTACTATGGGCTGGCCTCGGCCACCAATACTCGCGCATCGGTGCCGGCGGGCAGCGCGAAACCATTAATGAAGTCCGGGGGCTTCTGCACAGCACCAATGGCGGAAAGACCTGGCGGTATGTGTCCCACCTGCCACCCAACGATGCGGACCCGTACACTACCGGGCTGCTGGATCATCCGGAAGACACTCTGGTGGCGTACGGTAACCGAATGCTCCGAACCCTGGCCATTACGGTATCCGCGCAAAGCCCCCCTTGGGATATAGACTACGACGAGCAATCACAGACGCTCTGGGTGGCCGGACAGCTGTCGGGTATCCGCAAGTCCACCGATGACGGATTCTCGTGGCAGCGTGTGGTGCTGCCGCCGGATACGTCCCGCTATCTTGCGCCGGAACTCAACTACAGCTTTCCCTTCATGGTGCAGCCGGTCGGCATCCCGCAGGATCAGTTTCACGGACTGAATTTTCAGGCGTTTGCAGTGCTGGCAGACGAAACCGGCTCGGTATGGGCCGGTACCGCCGGCGGACTCAACCGGTCGGATGACCAGGGAGAGCGCTGGCATCACTACTCAACTGTAGATGGCCTTTCCGGCGACTGGGTGATCTCCATTGAGGAACAGCCCAGGCCGGGTCAGTCTCCGGCCATCTGGGCCACGACCTGGCCCGGTGCCGGAGAGGGTCAGCATTACGGTGTGGCCGTCACGCGTGATACCGGGAAGACTTTCGTCCGCGCACTCCATGGGGAGCGTTGCTATGATTTTGCCTTTGACGGGCCCATCGTGTATGTGGCATGCGACAATGCTCTGTACCAGTCATGGGACAACGGGGAGACCTTTATAGCCATTCGGGATTTTCGCGACGCAAACGATCCTGCACGTACGATCCGACCCGGCTTCCGGGTCTTCTCCGTGGAGGCCGAAGCAAACACGGTCTGGGTCGGCACTGACGATGGGCTTTACCGGAGTATGGACCGGGGGCATACCTGGCGGGTTTTTCGGACGCTGGTCCCGCTGAGTCCTGAAGGGCTCCCCTCAGTCATCCCCGCAGACCGCGTGCCTGCCGTGGACACTTACGCCTATCCGAATCCGTTCTCGCCTGTTGAGGACCGGCTGGTGCGGATTCGCTATGCGCTCGCCTCCGCCAGCCATGTGACCATCCGGGTATTTGACTTCGGCATGAACCTGGTCCGCACGGTGTTTCAAGGCGATCAGCCTGGCGGCGATCAGGAAGTGTCCTGGGATGGCGCAGACGACTTCGGCGTGCGCCTGGCCAATGGCACCTATTTCTATGTGGTTGAATCCGGCTCCGGCACCTTCCGAGGCAAGATCCTGATTCTTGAATAGCAGACGGGCATGCGTAGGCGCTTTCTTCTGATTGTACTGATAGGGCTGGTAGCCTTGGAGGCAGCTAAAGCCCAATCGGCCGGCACTGTGGCGCGGGCCGGATTCGGTGCGCGGGGGCTGGCGGTGGGCAACGCTCTGGCCGGGGATGCCTCCGGGTTGACCAGTCCCTGGTACAATCCCGCCCTGGCTCCTTACGTCCGCGGCCAGAATCTGAATCTGTCCGCAGCGCTGTTGGCGCACGACCGCCAGCTTCAGTTTGTTGAGCTCGGTACTCCGCTGCGCCCCCGCGCTGGCATTGCCGCTGGCCTGATCCATGGCGGTGTCCGCAATATTGACTTGCGGGATCAGAGTGGCTATCACACCGGAATGGCCTCCACGGACGAATTTGCGTTCTTCCTGGCCTTCGGCGTGCGCGTAACGTCACATGCCTCCGTAGGAGTTAATCTGCAGCTGTTCCGCAGCGACCTCTATGATGACCTGCGTCCGGCTCAGACCATCGGATTGGATGTGGGCCTGGCTTTTCGACTGTGGCCTCACCTGCATCTGGGGCTGGTGGTGGATGATCTGCTGGCGCGATACTCTTGGGACACCTCTGCACTGTTTTCCGGGGGCGGCAGCACGCTGGACATTTTCCCGACCCGTCTTCGCATTGGTGCCGCTTGGGAAACACCCATACGTTCCCTGCGTGTGCTTGCAGAGTATGAATCGATGATTTCCAGCCGTGAGTTCCGTGACCCGAACATTACGCTGGCCGGACTGACCCCTCAGGTCAGCTACACCACGCGGGATGTATCCCTTCATTCCGGGGGGCTGCGTCTCGGCGCGGAATATCAACCGGCAAGTGTGCTTTCCTTGCGGGCCGGCCTTGGTCGGCTGGAGGACCTGGGTCGTGGCGGCCCGCAGCCCGGCGCGGGATTCGTCATAGAACAGGCTTTGGGGCTATTGGTTACGCAGGCTGCCTACACATTCGTTCTGGAACCTTGGGCGCTCGGAAGCATGCACCTGATTACTGTTCGTTTTTTCCTGTAATATGAAGCGCGGCACCCTACTTGCAGTCATGCTTTGTGCACTGCCGGTCCAGGCCCAGGATACGGGACTCAGCCTCATGCGCATTGGCATCAACGCCCGGGCCGGTGCCATGGGCGACGCGCAGGTAGCCGCCACACGGAATGCGTTCGCTACTTACTGGAACCCGGCCGGCCTGGCCGATGCGGAGAATTCCCTGGGAGCCTCGCATCGCATCTGGGTCGGAGACCTGCGAGCCTATGATATAGCCGCGCGACTGCCTGCCGGTACCCGCGGGGCCTGGGGTCTGGCACTGATGGCTACCGACAGCGGATCGCTGGAAGCCCGTGACTCGCCCGGCGATCCAGACGGCACCTTCAGTGCGCAGTTCCTGAGCTTCGGTACCTCTTATGCCCGTGTGCTGAGTATTCTACGGATCGGTGTATCGGCCAAATTCCTGCGCGAACGCATATTCAATACCAGCGCGACCGGATATGCGTTGGATGCGGGCGTACAGGTTGATGTGCTGAAAGGCTTGGCCACATTGGGCGCGGCCTACCGGAATGCCGGCCGCATGAGCGTACTGGAGCAGCAGCGTACCCCGCTGCCCCGCCTCGTCCAGACAGGCGTGGCCATCCATCCGTTTCAGATCGTTGCCGGATCCGACGAAACACGTATTCTGGATCTGATGGCCAGTCTGGAAATGTCTCATTTGTTTGCCTCCAGGCTGACCCGGCTGCATGCCGGGCTGTCGGTAACCATCATGGAGCTTGTGGATCTGCGTGGCGGATACGTTTCTCGGGACGAACTGCGTAACTTCACCTTCGGGGTGGGCCTGCGCTTTACGTCCATCATGATGGATTACGCGTTTATTCCGTTTGAGGAAGGCTTCAATGATCCGGGCCATGTGCTCAGTTTGTCCTATGCCTGGTAGATCAAGCAATGCTAATGCTCTCGGGAGTCGCCGCAGATAGGCCATCCGAACCGTTTATCCGGTGGGAGCATTACATGCAGAGCAGTGCCTTCACACCGCAAGATTACCCACTGTATCGATGGATATAGGCTCCCTAAAGGGCAGTCGGATGGTCGGCATCGCACTGACCGTTATGGCCATCTACGTCCTGTTTGTCGGACTCCAGGAACTCCAGGTCGTGCTGATCCCGTTGGTGCTGGCGGTGCTGCTGTCGTTCATCTTTCAACCCACCGTCCTGTTTCTCAAGAGCAAGCGCTTCCCAACTTGGCTGGCCCTAGTGGCGGTAGTCTTAGTAGCGAGTGCCGTGTTGGGACTGGTGGTCTGGGTGGTCTACTCCAACATCCAGGTAGTCGTCGGTGACTTCAGCAATATCGCCGAACGATTTGAGTCGCAGATAAGGCCGATCATTAATCAGATTGAGGGATCGCTGTCCGGCGTGGCCGCCACGCTCAACATTCCGCTTGAACGGGGCCTGATGCGACAGCTGTTGGATTCGCTGCTGGAAGCTCAGGCGGTCTCTACGGTGGTGGCTGATGTCGTGTCCATCGCGGGCACGACCGCCCTGGTGCTGCTGTTTATGATGTTCATTCTGGCGGGAGCGGGGCAGCTTGAACAAAAGGTTTCCAAAGCCTTTCCGCCTGAGACGGCGCGGCAGATTGTGGCAGCCATGAACAATATCAGCAGTCAGGTGCGCCAGTATCTGGTGGCTAAGACCATAGTCAGTGCGGGTACGGGATTGTTGTTATTCGCTGTGCTGCGGATAACGGGCGTGGAATATGCCGTTTTTTGGGGCTTCCTGGCGTTCGTGCTGAATTTCGTCCCCAATATCGGCTCCGTTGTCGCAGTCATTCTGCCATCGTTGTGGGCGTTCCTGCAGTTCTCTGAGCCTTGGACACCCTTTCTTGCCATGGGGCTGATGTGGTTGGTGCAGGGTGTCATGGGTAACGTCGTGGATCCGAAACTGATGGCTTCCAGTCTGAATCTGAGCTCGCTGCTGGTGCTGATTTCCCTGTTGTTCTGGGGTTGGCTCTGGGGCATAGTGGGGATTGTGCTAGCAGTACCGCTGACTTCCACCATCAAGATCATCTGTGAGAATATCGAGAGCCTGCGGCCCGTAGCCGTGCTGATGGGTTCGGCCGAAAGCGGGCAGCGCCGTAAAATTCTAAGGGCTGTCCAGGTAGAGGCTGGCGCAGACCCGGAGGCTGAACCGGCATGAACGCCTAATCACTATGGTCCGACAGGCTGCGTCTCGCACGCTCAATTGCCGCCTGTACCTGTAATTCTGATGTGCCTCCCAAACTGTCGCGCGCATCCACCACCGCGTCCAGCCGCAGAACCGTGTATACATCCGCCCCAATGAGCGGACTGGCCTCCTGGAGTCGGATTAAGGACAGCTCCTCCAGTACTTTGCCTTCACGCAGACACATCATTACCAGATGACCGACCACTTCGTGGGCATCCCGGAACGGCATCCCTCTGTTAGCCAGATAGTCGGCCAGATCCGTCGCGTTGCTGAACGCCTGACTAGCGGCCGCACGCATGCGCCCTGCATGCACCGTAATTCCCGGAAGCTGGGTGCGCATGATCTTTAGGGAATCGCGCACGGTATCGGCCGCGTCAAAGACACCTTCCTTGTCTTCCTGCATGTCCTTGTTGTAGGCCAGCGGCAGCCCCTTCATGGTTATCAGCAGCCCGGTAAGTGCGCCGCACACCCGTCCGGTCTTGCCGCGAATCAGTTCGCACATGTCGGCATTCTTTTTCTGCGGCATGATGCTGCTGCCGGTCGTGTGACTGTCAGGGAGAGTAACAAATCCGAACTCTTGGCCAGACCACAGAATTAGTTCTTCACAGAGTCGTGACAGATGTACCATCACGATACTACAGCAGCTGAGAAACTCCAGGGCAAAATCCCGGTCCGATACCGCATCCATAGAATTGGCCGCCACCTCATCAAACCCCAACTGGCGCGCGGTTTGTCCTGGATCGATTGGAAAGCCTGTACCCGCCAGTGCACCGGCTCCCAAGGGACTCCGGTTCAGGCGGCCCAATGTCTGCCCAAACCGTTCGGAATCCCGCTCAAGCATGGCACAGTAGGCCATCAGATGATGTGAAAAGCGTACGGGCTGCGCCACTTGGAGATGGGTGTATCCGGGCATGATCACCTGTAAGTGCTTTTCGGCGAGATCCACCAGGACTCGCCGGAGGGCCACCAGTTCACCCATTATATGGCGGGTGGCTGAGCGCAGCCAGAGCCGCAGATCCGTGGCTACCTGATCATTGCGGCTGCGGGCGGTGTGAAGTTTGCCGCCGACTAGTCCGATACGCTGGATGAGAGCGTGCTCGATGTTCATGTGCACATCCTCCAGTTCGGTCCGCCAAACAAACCGTCCCGCCCTTATGTCCTCGCGAATGTCCTTCAGCCCGTTAATGATCTCTGTAGACTCCGCTCCCGTGAGAATACCGCAGGTCTTGAGCATCGACGCATGGGCTATGGAGCCTTGAATATCCTCCATCGCCATCCGTTGATCCACATCCACAGAGGCCCCGAATTTGGCGACAAATGTATCGGTTTCCCCTTCAAATCGCCCGCCCCACATGCGCTGGCTTAAGTTACCCTTAGCCATTGATATGTCTGAATGAACTAGTCGTAATCTAAAACAATCGCCCGATTCCCTCGGCTGGACCTGATCTTTCCACCACGGCACGAGGAACGGGCAACTCTATGATAGTGTTTGCCAGAAAAAGCCAAATTTCGAAATTCCGAAGGGGCGGCCGCCGGCATTTGGGTGAATTTGGAGGGCATTTTGAGGCGTGATAATGCAGACTTAGCTTAATTCAGCCTCTGCTTTTGCTGAACGTCCGTTTTGAGTCAGTTTCGGCCAGAATTTTCAGTGCTAAATGGGCCGATTGGACGCACTTCTGACCAGTTTTTGTGTTGTTACAACAAAGCCGGGTGCCCGCGGGCGGCCTTACGCCGTCTTTCGGCGTGCCAGGTGCCACGCCTCGTAACGCTTCTGCTGCACCTTAACAATCTGGCCCAGCCGATGGACGTTCGCCGCCACCACCCCAAGGGCTACCGCTGCCCCGTTGTCGAGTCGCCCGGGGGAATCTCACCCCCGGGCGCTCACAGAACCGTACATGAGCCTCTCAACTCATACGGCTCTTCCAGGGCAGCCGTTGTAGTGCGAACAGCG
>JAPPNA010000185.1 GCA_028873925.1 Bacteroidota bacterium
AAACCGCATCCGAGGATGTACCCGAAGGGTCGTCGTGGAAAAGCAGGTCCCGCCCTGACTTCGGCAGTACGTGTGGTCTTCTCTTATGCGCGCTCAGACCGCCTTCGCCAGCCCAATCGCGCTTTTTCGTTGTGCGTTCAGCGCCCACAACATCGGTGCCAGCGGTCAGGCTCCACACGTAATGCGCGCATGATTGCCCCTCTTTTCCGGCGATGATGAATCGGTCGCACCTTCTGAAAAATGGTATCGCAGCCTAAAGATAACTGTACTTCCCTGGATGGCGCGCGGATCAAGGGCGCATTATTGTCCAACGCTGAACAATCGGATGACTTCGGCAACGGTCATGTCCCCTGCCCGGCGTTCAAGCTGCGCTTCACGTACCGGGGCTATCGCTTCCTCAAACCGACGCTTTTCACTTTCCTGAAGATCGATTATCTGGACTCCGGCCTCCTCGGCCATGCGTAGGCCGTTGATACTGGACTGCGTGAAGGCCGCAGCCCCTTTTTCGGAAAGAGATAGACCCGCAGTTTCGTCAATCCAATTCCTTTGGTCGGGCGGGAGGGTGTCATATACCCGCTGATTCATCAACAAAACGAACGGAAGGCCCGATAGCGGAAGCCAGGTCGTCAGGTAGCGGGCAGGTTCGTGAAGTTGAAAGGCCTCAATGCCTGAAGGCGAGACCGCTACCCCATCAATCACGCCCGTGGCCAGACTCTGGTGAACGACCGTGGCTGACTGCATGACGGCACTCGCCCCGAGCGCCTCAATGAAAGGGATGGCGCTCTGCGTAGGGACCCGAATCTTGAGTCCGCGCATGTCCTCGAGCCTCCGTACGGGCTTGTCTCGGGTCAGCAGCACTGGGGCACTGTTGCCCCAGAGTCCCAGGATTTTCGCGTCATACTCCACCTCAAGCGTCGGGTAGGCACGCATCAGGGCGCTGGTGCACGCTAAGGCAGTCTTGCATATGCCCGGATACATGAGGAGGTCGGTCTTGGGGAATCGGTCTGAGGTGTAGGAGGGAATAACCAGCGCGATATCGGCTACGCCGCTGAGCAGGATGGCATACTGCGCCGGTGCCGACGAATTCAAGGCTCCCGCAGCGTACTGCCGGATAGTAAGTTGGCCCCCTGAAATCTCCGCGATTTCCTGCGACAGCGGCGTGAACATATAATCGTTCAGAACATGGCTCGGGGCCAGAAAATGGGCCAGGGATAACTCCCGGGTGTTGGATGATTCTCCGCATCCGCACACGATGAGCATTGCGGTGACCAACGCTGCGATGGACTTTTTGGCGGGCATTTCAGGGTCGGGATTCAGAGGAGAAGCGAAGGGTAAGGATATCCATGTCTTTGAACTGCTGATGTCGAACCGAAGAAGCGTAATGTCTCAGGAGCCGGAGCGAGACTTCGTGCTCTGCGCGGGCCGCTTCGGCTTGGTCCGGGAGCCACGCCAGCCTGTCCTGAAGATTAAGGTATTCGGCACCTGCAGCGCCCACCCGGAATTCCAGCACCACATCGCTGTCCTTTAAGCTCGCCATCAGGAGCAACCCGCGCTTCCCTTCGTTGCGGTTGGCATCCGTCTGATCCCGTGACTGCAGCAGCGTCAGCAACGCCTCTTCGCTCGCGGCCTCCAGTCGTTCAACGATCGGCATCAGGTCCCTGCGGGTGGCAAACGCCAGAATAAACGCCTGTATCGGGGCCAGTTCGGCCATGTCAAGCTTACCTTGAAATCGGCTCTTGTGCCTTGCGGTAAGCGCGGTGAGCAGAAGTACGACCAAGCCTCCGGCGGTCAGACTGTTTTGGAATAGACCGCCTGCAAACCCCGTAAGGGTCGTGGGAAAGATCAGGTCGAATTCAAATGCGATACCGGTCCAGAACGCAACGCCCGCAATCAGGCCGTTTCGTGAGTCTTCCCCCATACTGCGTACCACTTCACGCATCCCGACGGTAAACAACATCGCCATAACCACGGTAATGGTCGCAGCTACGACAGCTGCAGGGATGGCGAGGATGATGGCTAACGCCTTGGGCAAAAAGGTCAGTATCAGGAAAATGAACCCGGCTGTAACGGCCGTGCTGCGTGCACTGATACCGGTTACTTCCACGGCAGCTACCGCACCTGCATGGGGCGTATTGGGCATGGTCCCCGCGAGGCCCATTAGCACATTCCCGGCACCTTCAGCAGCGACCGCCCGTTGCACGGCCCGATAATCAACGGCCCGCGGCCGATGCCAAGCCACGCGCTGGCCTGCTATAGCGACCGCGACAGACTTGGTTGAACCCACCAGCACCACGAACAGGAAGGCGGGTAACAGCGCCCAGAATGCGGAGTCAAAGGTAAGGTCCAGCCCGGGCGGCCGGCCGGACGGAAGGCCGATCCAGCCAGCCTCGCCCACACGCCCTGTATCGTAGATCCCGAAGTACGCACCGACCAAAGATCCGGCGACGAGACCCGCCGCGGGGGCCCACAGGCGCAGGGCACCGGATCCCTTGACGGCAATCAATAGGATAACCGTAATGGTTATTCCGGCACTCAGGGGTGCGGCATGCGGAGGACCTCCGGGAGGCACTTCCTTAAGCATGTCAAAGAGAATCGGCATCACCGTGACGGGAAGGAGCATTACCACCGTTCCAGTAACAACGGGGGTCAGTATCCGGTGCAACAGTGAGAGGCGCGCGGAAAGCATGATCTGGACGAGCGCCGAAATCACGACCAGGGTAGCGAGCAGCCCCGGTCCTCCTCCGAGCAATGCCTCGGCACAGACGGCAATAAATATGGCGGAGCTGACATGCGTCAGGGCATACCCCGAGCCGATACCGCCGATGCGCGTACCCTGCAGAAATGCGGAAACGCCGGCACCCAAAACGGACGCAAACACCGCCCAGAATATGAGTTCCTCGGCACCCCCGGCCCGGAAGACAATCGTCGGCAGCAGCACTACTCCGTTGATGGCCAGTGCGACCAGCTGCAGCCCGAGTCCCAGTGCGATCGATCTCGGAATCCGGTCATTTACCTCGTAGCGCAGCCTTCCATGGCCTCCGGGCTGTGAGCTATCGTTCCGTGGGCCCTTGCGGCTCCAGATTGACGAAAGTCTTCCCCTCATCCGTACATGGCATTCGGCAGTAAGGTGGCCAGGCGCGGCACCAGTGCGGTCATAATCAGTGCTGTGAGCATGGCAAGCCAAAACGGAATGATGCCGCGAAACATCGTGCGGACCGGTACATCGGGCGCTACCCCCTTAACCACAAAGATATTCAGTCCCACCGGAGGTGAAATCAGGCCCATTTCAAGTGTGATGACAATAAGAATGCCAAACCAGATCATATCAACCCCCAACGATTCAAGAATCGGCTGTACCAGGGGTACCGTCAGCACCAGCATGGCGAATCCGTCAAGAAAGGTGCCCAGCACTACGAACATAACCAGGATCAGCGTGACCACCTGAACGCCTGAGAATCCTTGTTCACTGACCCATTCGGAGGCGACGAATGCGATGCCGGTAAATCCGAGGAATACCTTGAACACGAAGGCACCCACCAGGACCAGAAAGGCGGTGCCGCTCGCCTTTAACGTCGCGCTGACCGCTTCAGTCAGCGTAGGTCCGTTCAGCGTGCGCCGTCCCCACGCTGCGATCAGCGTAAGCAGCGCTCCCACTCCTGCTGCTTCAACGGCGGAGAAAACGCCGGCGTAAATCCCGCCGATCGTAACGATCACGATGCCCAGGATCCAACCTGCTTTTGCGGTGGCTGCGAAACGCTCGCGCCACGGACTCAGTGCCTTAGCATGTGGAGCCTTGTGCGGATCGCGGAGGACAATGATCCGTACTGCACCCAGAAAAAGCAGGGTCAGCAGGATTCCGGGGATGATGCCAGCCATGAACAAACGCCCGATACTCTCCTCTGTGATGATGCCGTAGATGACGAGTCCGGCAGATGGCGGAATCAGAATTCCGAGGGTTCCCCCTGCGGCCACAGCACCCGTCGCCAGGGAATCATCGTATTGATACCGTCTCATCTCGGGCAGTGATACGCGTCCCATGGTCAGTGCTGCTGCCAGGGAAGAGCCCGAAAGCGCCGAGAATCCGGCACATGCCACGATGGACGCGGACGCGAGGCTGCCGCGAATACGACCGAACCAGCTATGGGCAGCCCGATAGAGATCCTGACTCATCCCTGAAATCACAGCCAGATTGCCCATCAGTATGAATAGCGGGAGAATGGTCAGGGGATACCGGGACGCTACCGCGAAAATCTCCCCGGCCACGACCGGCATCGCAGCGCCGGGACGAATCAGCACAACGCCAACGGCCCCCACGATCAGCATGGCCAGACCTGCAGGAACGCGAATCAAAAGCAGTACCAGCAGGGCCAAAAAGGCCAGCAGGGCGATGCCTGTCGGATCAATCATTCCACCGGCTCATTGGGGTCCTCCGATTCCCAGAGCGCGAGTCCGAGGAGCGCCTGGGCAGCCAGCAGCAGTCCATAGGTGGCCAGTGCCGTCCCCAGCACATAGTAGAAGGGGGTATGAGGGATGGAAATGGAACTGGTAACGGCCCCGCAGGGAAGGCCGCAGCTTCCATGACTGAAAAGGGCATACGCAGCCATGGCAGTCACGCCCAGACCGAGCAGGCGGGCCAGCAGGTCGGTAACTCGGGTTACAGGTCGGCCCCAGAAGCGGGCAATCAGATTAACGCAAACATGAGACCCTTCACCTGCACCATAGGCGATCGCCGCCGCCACCACCACCGTCAGAGACATCGTGGAGATATCCTCGGCCCAGACCAGTGAATCGTTCAGAACGTACCGCCAGAACACCTCGGACACTGTAACTCCCAGCAGAACACCGAGCGCAATGCCGCCGACTGTCACAAACGCAGCAGTGAATCGATGACAATTAGATTCGGCCCGCCTGAAGCGGCGGAGGTGGGCTTTGAAAGGCATTAAGACTCCAACCGCTCGGATCCACAGGCTCTGTTGCAACAGGTCACACCGCAGCGGATGGATGCGCACGAATCAGACCCTGAATTTCCCGCATGGGATTCAGCTGTCGGCATCAGCGCTAGCCGCACACGGTCCTGAGATGACGGAGGGCCCAATCCCGATATGCAGGTAATCAAGCCCGTAGTCGGGTAGCGCAGCCCGCAAACCATAAGCGGCTCATCTGGAAAGGCCTCCGGCCAATATAAGCGCAATTGCAGAAAGTCTCCCGCGATGGAATTCCCTGCAGCCGCAACGGGGTGATGGCAGACTGCCAATTCAGGCAGGATCCGAAACTTGCCCTGCGGCCACGGATGATCTGCCAGCAAATGCTGTGGAATAGACTGGCGGCGGATACGGCTTTGCAATGGTAGGCAAGAGCGCGTCGCGTGGCCGGACGGACAGATCTGCGCAATGTCGGCTGAGCTACATGCCCTACGCACAGGAAGTGCCGGGTCGGGCCGCCCGGCGGAACCGAACCGGAATCGGGTTGTACCCACCATCGGTACTGCTCTCTGGGCGGAGCGAAGCCGTTGAATTTGAGACATTCTGCTGCGCGAGCCGGCAATCCGTGTCTGATCCACAATCATTTTGCCATGAGGAGTTTGCTGGTGGTGCTTATCCTGCTTTTAACAGCGGACCTGGTGTCGGCGCAGCCGGTGGTGGCGGGACGCGTTACCGATCAGTCCGGTGATGCCTTGAGTGGTGCAAACATCCTGATTGAGTCGCTCGCGATCGGGGGCTCCACAGATCCAGACGGGAACTACAGCATTCAGGTGCCGGCTGTCCACCTGGGCCGCATGTTAACGTTGAGAGTACGCTTTGTGGGGTACACGGAGCAGACCCGTGAACTCATTCTGCAGGAGGGTGTCAATACTGAGGACTTTGTGCTGAGAATCGGCTTCATCAAGCTTGATGAACTCGTGGTTACCTCCAGAAATCGGGAAGAGCTGCTTCAAGGGGTTCCGGTGGCGATTACGGCGTTTTCCGGACGGGACCTGGAGTCCCGACGGATCGAGACTACCGATCAGTTGGGCTATATCACGCCGAATGTTACCTACAACAATTCCGGTGCGCTGGCGGGTACGAAAGCTACCGCACAAATCTACATTCGCGGGGTAGGGCAGCGGGACTATCTGCCGGTGACGGACCCTGGCGTGGCCGTCTACATTGACGACATTTACATGCCCCGTTCCGTGGGGACGGTACTGGACCTCGTCAGTGTGGAGAGAGTCGAGGTGCTGCGCGGCCCTCAGGGCACGCTGTTCGGGCGCAATGCGGTCGGGGGTGCCATTGCAGTGCACTCCAGGCGGCCGGATGCAGAATCGCGCCGGAGTATCCGGGCGCAGGTGGGGGATGACAACATGCTCAATCTGACCGGATCGGCCAACGGCGCATTGGCGGAAGGGTTGTTCGGGAGTGTATCCATGGCCCTCCGCAAGCGGAACGGGTATGTGACGCGGACCCACGACGGGCTTGACATGGGAGACGACAACGCCAGAGCTATCCTCGGCTCACTGGTGTGGAATCCATCGGAGGCTGTGGAGGTATTTGCCACCGCCGACTATTCCCGCAGGCGTGAGAACGGAGCGCCGACCGTCAATGGCGGTGTCAATGATAGGCAGGCCTTTGCCACTTTTGGCAACGCCGTATTGCCGGGCTGCACTGCGATCACCGTAAACCCGAACTTCCCTGACAGCGGACCGCCAACATTCCCCCCGCCGGGGCAGGGTGCGGGCGGTGCGCCGGGCTGCTACGGGCCGGACAGCTTTGCCGGGCCATACACTGCAGAAGGCACTTTTCCCGTCCTGGCCAATGTAGACTCCTGGGGAGCCAGCGCTAAGGTCTCCTGGTCGCTCGGAAGGGGCCTCATGCTTCGGTCCATTACAGGGTATCGGGGCTTGGATATGCTCGTCTCTCGCGATGCGGACAATACGCCTGCCAACATCCTGCAGAACGAGAATCAGGTTGAATCCGATCAGTTGAGTGAGGAGCTGCAACTAAGCGGGGTAGGCCTCAGCAATCGGATGCACTGGCAGACCGGCCTGTACTATAGCCGTGAACTTGGGTATTCGCTGACGGCTTTAACGCTTCCGACCGGGTCCTTTGACAGCAACTGGGATCTGGATTTTTCTTCCATAGCGGGATTTGCCCAGGCCACAACGGAAATATTTGCGGCGTTTTCGCTGACGGTTGGTGCCCGCTACACCCGGGATCGGAAGACGGTCACCCCGGATGTGTACGCGCTTGGTGACGCATCCCAGGGCAGAAGGAGCATTCATCAACCCACCTGGCCCCTGGCTGTGGGCATTTACCGGGCGGCTACCGGACCGTTGAAACCAGGAGACCGCTTTCTGCCCAACAAGGCCTTCACGAGGGAATTTGATGCGTTGACCGTGAAGGTCAATTTGGCGTATCAGTGGAGTGATAATCTTATGACCTACGCCGGATTCGCAGAGGGATTCAAGAGTGGCGGCTTTGACGCACGGGTTCCGAGTATTCCTCCCGGCTTTAAGGCGAATTCGCCTGACTCGGCCCCGACCGACTATGAACCTGAAACAGTGGACAGTTATGAAATCGGAATCAAGTCCAATACCCCCGATGGCCGGCTCAGGCTGAACCTGGCCTTTTTTCACGCCGACTATGAGAACCTGCAGGTGATCATCCGCGAGTCAATAAACCCCATTACGGTCAATGGTGGGTCGGCTGATCTCCAGGGTGCGGAATTGGAAGCGGTTTGGATTTCGGCTGACGGGTGGAGCATCTCCGCCACCATGGGGGCCTTGAGCGCGGAGTATGAGAGTCTGAGTGCCACCGTGCTTGACAGCAGGACACCGGTTCTTCCGGGTCATAGGCTGGCCAAGACACCTCGCTTCAATCATTCACTCGGCATAAGCAGATCCCTCGGAATTCGCGGCCTATCCGTAACGCCGCGGATCGACTGGTCGTACACTGCATCGCAGTATCACGACACGGTCAATACGCCTCAGCTGTTTCAGGAGGGGTATCATCTGCTGCACGGTTCAATCAGTTTTGAGGCTGGTCGGTGGGAGCTGGTGAGCGCATTCCGGAACCTGACCGATGAGCGGTATCTGCTTACGGGAACATCCGCTTGGGGTACGGCGGCGGCCTACATTGAACAGGTGTACGGCAGGCCCTTTGAGTGGTCGGTTTCGGTAAAGCGCCTCTTTTGACCCGACAGGATTGCGGCTGTTGTCGTGGGATTCAACCGCTCCGGGTGGAATGCTCAAGCCAGTCGGCCGCTTTGCACGGATCATTGATGCCACATGGACGCGCCTCATGGCCGCTATGATTATGCGCATAAGTGAGCATGTTGAACGGTCAATAGGCGGCATCTCCAGCCGGAACCAAATGGACCGCCTATAGGTGTAATTGATGCCTTAAGTCGTGTGCTAAAATGGCAGTTCGGCAATGAAGCGGTTCAAGCGGGGAGTACATGAGGTTGCCGGACGGAGTGCACCACGATTCATAGAGCGTGTACACGACCGGGGCGCGGCCAGATACTTCCACGGTCGCAGAAAGGAGCTGTCCGTATTTGAGACACTTTGCCATGCGGCGACGGAGAGTGATGGCGGAACTGTACTTATCACGCAGGGCCCGCCTGGAGCGGGAAAGACTGCGCTGTTGCATGAATGTGCTCGATTAGCCCGTTTATGGGGGTGGCAGGTCGCCGATATTCAGCCCGATGCCTTGTGGAATGGCCGCTCCTTGCGTAACTCTCTGAGACCACCATCGCGAAGGTGGCATCGTTTTGAATTGGATTCTTTGTCCGCTAACGTTGCGGGGATTGGAGGCGGAGGCGGGTGGCGTTCGCTTGAAATGGCCCCCATTGATCGGCTGAAACGTTATATCAGAAAAGCAAGGAAGCCCGTTCTTCTAATCCTTGACGAGGCGCAAATATTGCATCAGGTGCAGGTGATGGGTGCTCAAAAGACTGCGGCCATGACTATGCTGAAGGCTATTCACAACGGCGACTTAGGGCATCCTGTTGTTTTGCTGGCTGCCGGGCTGGGACACACCTTGGCCGAATTCTCGCGGTTGGGAATTTCGCGGGGTGGCGTAGACGATTTGGCCGATCTGACCTCCCTTGACTGCAAGGCCGCGCGGGCTGTGATTAGGGATTGGCTCAAAAAGGGAGGTGGAGCAAAGGGGGATGTGACTGACTGGATGGATGTAATTGACCGGGAGACCGAGGGTTGGCCGCAGCATATCAGCGCGTACGGTCAGCGTGCAGCGCTGCAAATCCAAAAGGATGGCGGAATGCTCATCGAGGATGGACTCTTGACCGTGCTCACTAAAGGGCGGAAAGATAAGTCGCGCTATTATGCGCGTAGACTTGGAAGGAACCACATCCTTAGACGTGAGCGTGAATTATTGGGCCTGCTCATCGCATGCTGCGGGTGGAGCAAGGCATGGTCTCCAATCCAATTAGCGTCCGCTTTAGCAGTGCTTGAGGGGGAGCTAAACGCGCCACCAACAGATACAGTGGAGATGATTTTCGGCCGGGGCGTGATGGCCGGTAACGACAATGGTGACTTCCGTATCCCCATCCCGTCAATGGAGCGTTTTCTGGTCGGATATGCGCGGGAGCTGTTGAGGCAGAACGAGGTGTTGACACAGGAGCTGGTAGCGGGTATGTTGGCTGCGCTGAAGAGAACGAATTATCCGCTTTCGGCTGAGCGGGAGCTGGCTGTTTCGTCTGACCGCCTCCATGAGACTCTCGGTGAGATGGCGGAGGTCTCACCGTTGCCAGGCAGCCATGAATCTGCCTTTCTCCCCGATACGCTCCCGCAACCGCCGTAAAAGGGTAGGACCGCGACCAGCATGGCGCGCGCTGGATCGGTCAGATAACTCCCCCTGATGCTCTTGATGCGGCAGGCACCCGTGGTCGTGGTGCGGTAACATGTACGCATTGGTGGCATGCATGGTTTTGCTGAAGGAAGTGGTGCCGCGACGGGCCTCAGAACGGATGCTCTTGCAAAATCCATCAATTTTTGCAATGAACAGCGCAGGGCTACAGCTCCCGGGTATCAATCTGAACCGGTGGGGATCCCTGACCTGAATGCTCAAGGCTTGCGCAAATCGATTTTGAAGTGTCAGAATTCACCAGACCCACGGAATCAACCGGGTGCCGAAACGCTTGTAGGTGCTGTTTCCGTGGCTTTTGAGGCCGATGGTCCCGGTAAGTTGGCGGATTTTCCCAGCGGGGCGGCCGCATTTGTCCAATTGGCTGCTGTATTTTTCAGAAATATGGAACTCAGTCTGTTTTGCTCCGGTTACACATGAGGAACTGACCTTCAAATCTACAAGGCAAAGGCGCATGGCAGAAATCATCTCACCCCCAGAAGTCAGATCTGATCCGGCAGCGGACCGACTGGCTGCCATTGAGGCCGAAATCCGGGGCCTACGCTCAGACATGTCGCACCAGCGAGAGCGCATGGATGATCGATTTGAGGCTCAGGAGAAGCGCATGGATGATCGATTTAAGGCTCAGGAGAAGCGCATGGATGATCGATTTAAGGCCCAGGAGAAACTTATGAATGATCGATTTGAGGCTCAGGAGAAGCTTATGAATGCGCGGATTGATGAGGTCAA
>JAPPNA010000079.1 GCA_028873925.1 Bacteroidota bacterium
TCCACCTCAAAAGGTTTTACTAGGCCATAACTTGGGGTAAGGGCAGGCCTTGCTGGTACGTCATGGCCGCTATGTTACCTTCTATATCGCCCATACGGCGGTAGCGGCATGGGAACGCTTTTGGACCAACTTTGAACGGTTTCACTGGCAGACGTTGCCCGACCTGTAACTTTTCTCGCCTCAGCTGAGGCGCAATCCGAGTTTGTGCGAACGACCGCGTACCCACGCGCGGGATTGGTGCGCAAATACGCTACATCCGGCACCGAAATCCAGTCGATTCCGGCTGCAAAACACCACAATTCCCCTTCCTTGCAGCCGCAAATGGCCCAAGTTTCCGGCTCCTTGCGGCCATCCTGCCCCGGGGAGATCCGATGCCGCCTCAGAAGGTTAGGGCGATGCCGTGGTGAATAAGATGGGCGGATGTGTTTGCAGGCCATTTGGGAAAGGCGAGCATCGCCTTGGAGTCTGAGCCCTATTCCCTTCCCTCGTGCTCCACACCAGCGCCGTTCAGTCCTGTTGGCGCTGCGCCTTGCGACGCTCCGATTCCTTCCATGCGCTGTGTGCTGCCTCAACTGCCCGGGCGGCGTACTCCCGCCCCTTTTGACCGTCAGCCGCTCTAATAGTACCCAAGACAGAGTTTGCCCGGCCGCCGGTCCTGGAGCATTTTGCATTTACGCAAATAAGTTCGGCTGGGTCCACAGCCAGCACCTCGTAGATTTCGTAGAACAGGTCAAAGCTCCGGGCATACGGGACATCATTGCCCCACTTGCTTATTCGAGGATCGGCCGCATGTCTCAGTGCCGACAAGGCCACTTCCGCCTGCACATCGGTGCCATGCAGATAAAGCTGTACCAACTCATCCGCCAAGGCATCCCGCTTCTCCTGAGAAAACACTACTTCGGGGGCATATCCCTGGCGGAGGATCTCAATGGCCATGGACATGCTGTACCATGTGTATATTCCGTTGACATCCGGCTCTCCGTACCGATACGCCAGCGGATCTTCTTTCAGGAGGCGAAGGGCCTTCTCTACCGTTGGGCAGCCTGCCGGCTCTCTGTTTAGATCGTCCATAATGAGAATCCCGTTGCACGAATAGTCCAAGAATTCAAAAGAAGTTTCCTGAGCGGTCGCAGAAGCCGCCATCAGGAGTAGCACCAAAAAGGATATGATTTTCATGTTGTTAGCATCCATGGTTACCCAGCTCACCCCCCGCCGTTACGTTCGCGTTCGTCCAGCCCGAGAGATAGCGCCAGAAATTGCCTGTTTTGACCGCTGTTCCTCCTTTGCCGGCCTTCTCGTACTTAGGTATAAACTCGTCCCACAGCGCCGTACCTTTCGCGATGACCTGATCCCCGGGGCCATGCAGATTCTCCAGCGCCCGCAGGAATGCCTGCCCCGTCGCTCCCGTCAGACAGTCGCTGTACCCCTTTTCATGATACCGCTCATGGTCCTTCACGGCGTTGTGGAAGGTTTCCATGGCACCCAATGTGCCGCAGGGTTGATTGACCTGAGCGTAGTTGACCTTAGGACCAACAGGTGTCGGCACGCAGTTAGGCAGGCCATACAGGTTGTAGGTGAGGGAGCTTCCAGGAAGAAAGTCTTCCCGCTGTGAATTGTGAAACGCAACGGTCCAAGTTTCTGGATGGTTGTGTGTCTGGTTTTTGTTAAAGAAAGTGTTCAGAGTTTGAGTCAACGGGGCACCGCCCCTAATTTCAATTGTCGCCAAACAGAGATCACGAGTTCACGGTACGCTTAGCATCATTCATTTATTTCGTACACGAGCACCATGGGATCAGCTCCGTCCTGCTGCTCAGAGCCATATGCCCGGTCCTGCCGGATTATTCTGAGGTTTACCGCTAAGGGGAGAGATGCCGTACCGACCACATTCGACCGATGGTCCAGAATCAGCCAGTCAGCTTCAGTGGCACCTTCCAATGAGCTCAGTTTTACCCAAACGCGGCTGACCTCATCTACCACAAACGTCTGAAACGCCGGTTTTGCCTTGTAGGGATCACGGGCATCCACCAGCTCCTGAAATAGTTCATTTTCCCGATGCGCCGCCTCTGTCATTTCCGTGTCGCTAATCGGCACAGGCGGGGGGTCGTAGCTGATGGTCGCGTTGACTGACCCATCCGGGGCGGTCACCGCAATCCGAATTGAGTCGTTCCAGCCATGGTACAGCAGGTTGTTCGGTCCCATTCTGTACGAAGTGTGGCGGCCGAATGGCACTTCAACGAAATTCATGCCGCCTTCCCCAATGCTGTAGATCATGTCAAATGACCGCATTCTGGCGACTGCTTCGGGTTCAATGCTGCCATCCAGATTGGCCCTGCGCACTTCATATCCCGTGTCGTCATTAATGGACATTGAGCCATCTTCCGACCTGAGAAACGGCGATAAGCTCAAGGTGATCAGCCAGTTACCTTCAACAGCGCCGACGAATCCATTTACTGACTTGAGGCCATCGTTTTCCAGGAGCGCGTCGCGGACAAACAGAAAGTTCTCGGGATCATAAATCAGCAGCCGATCGAGCAGAACCTCAAGGACGTATATCGAATCGGCTGGTCCCACGATGGCACTGGAAATAAACCGGTATTCTCCGGGGCCCTGACCACGCGCCCCAACCTGGCCCAAGAAGGCCCCATCGGGGCCGAACGTTGAGATTTCCGCACGACGGCGTTCCGTCACGACCATCTCCCCGCGGCTGTTGACGGAAAGGTAGTCGATCGCGGAAAACAGCACGGTGTCGCCGGCCTCTTCATCACCTAGGCGCAATACTTCCGTGAGGGTGAACGTTGAGGTCTGCGCGCTTTCTTGGGTAGTATCGGCTCTGGAACATGCTGCGAACAGGGTGACGCAGGCAACCGCCATCATCAGGGACGCTAAGGTCGGTTGTAAGGGCGGGGCCTCGCCCTCACTTTCAGTGTGCGAAAATTTCTTGTCGTCCATGTATCACTGGGTATGGTGAATAAATTGACAGATTCTCTCCAATGGCCAAAACCGACATCCTTCCCCCACCCCTGCTACACAAATTAGTGTCTAACCGTGTCTCACGTCTTAAGCACACAGGAGTGTCTTGGTTCCTGTCAGAGTACGACATATCGCATCCGGCCAGGATCTGTCAGCATGGTTCCCGGTGTTATGGGCAAGTGCGCACGGAATGCTACGCTGGAGAAGGGGTACACGCTGGCCCCCAAGTGGGAGGGCAGCACCAAAGCCGGATGCCACCGGCGCATTGTTCGAAACTCCCGCCCGGACTGGTATTGCACCGCGGTGACTCCACTTAAGGGTACCTTGAAGTACGGGCAAATCGGGCAGATCTCAACATGACGCGGCCTTTTGGCCGCCGGAAAGGGCCGCAGTGCGACCAGCATCAATACACCGTGGTGACACCCCAGTTAGGGCAAATGCGGACGGTTACCGCCAGATCTCAAGAGACTTGAGAATGATCGTTGCGGCAGCGATCACGATGAGCGGCGCGTTGAACTTGGTAGCGATGGTCTCCCGCAAGCTTCGTATTACTTTCCCAAAGCTGCGAATCACATTGGCTGAGTCCTTGTCCCGGATGTGCCCAATGGTGAAGTGGGCAGCCCGCTTCCTGAAGCCCGATGTCGTGAGCAGATGAAACGCTTCAGCGACTTCCTGCGTGTCCTCCGGCGGGGCCTGCCAGCCATATGAGGCGGACAGGGGTTGCCGGGTCCTTCCCGCCCGCAAGAATTCGCCTTCCGGCGGGGAGCATTGGGACACGAGTGCAGAATAGGCCAAATTGAAGAGGTACCTGTGCATATGAAGTCGACTGTGCGGATTGTTACTCCAGACGGTACTGCCTACGGCGGGGACTTTCGCTCCTCCGTGCTGGGCGGACCGGGTATTTTTCAGAGACCTGCCGCTTAGGGGTCATTGAACCCGTGGTGCCGTACCCGGCCGGAACACGCAGGTATCAGCCCACTGGCCCAGCCCGCCAAGGCCAGCCGATTATCCGAACAGCCATAGCACCACATACACGGCGGCCAGCATGGCAAAAGTGTCGGCAATCAGGCCTGCCGGAACAGCGTGGCGCGTTTTCCTAATGTTGATCGCCCCGAAATACACCGCAATCACATAGAAGGTGGTCTCCGTGGAGCCGAACATGGTCGCCGCCATCTTGACCAGGATTGAGTCTTCCCCAAACTGACCGATCATTTCCAGCACAATGGCAGCAGAGCCGGATCCGGTCAGCGGCCGCACAATGGCCATGGGGATTACCTCGGCAGGGAATCGGATCACAGCCAGTAATGGGCGCAGCAGGTCGGTCAGGAAGTCCATGGCACCGCTGGCGCGGAACATCCCGATGGCGAACAGGATGGCAATCAGATACGGGATAATCATGACTGCGACATTAAAGCCCTCCTTAGCACCCTCAACAAAGACTTCGTAGACGCGCACTTTCTTGAACATCCCGTACAATGGGAAGCCCACCAGCAGCAACGGCAGCACGAGTGCGGATGCATAATCAATGAGGATGTGCAGGACATTCATGACGACAGGCGGAATCGTTTGAGGCACCCGAGAAGTCTGGCCGCGGCAATGGCGACGACCAGAGACAGCGCAGTGGTAATGACAATGGAGAAAAACAGCTGATTGATCTGAAGTCCCATGATGGCAACCAGGAGTACCGGCGGGACCAGCTGCACACTGGCGGTATTCATGGCCAGGAGCATCACCATGGAATCGGTGGCCGTGTCATCGGTGGGATTCAGCGTCTGCAATTCCTGCATGGCCTTTATGCCCAACGGCGTTGCCGCATTGCCCAGCCCCAGCATATTGGCGGTCAGGTTCAGCACAATCATGCCCAGTGCGGGATGATTGCGGGGTACCTTGGGGAACAGCAGCCGGATGGCAGGCTGGGTAAGGCGGATCAGCGCGTACAGCAGTCCGGATGCCTCGGCAATCTTGAGCAGTCCCATCCAGAGCCCAAGGCCCCCTATCAGCCCCAGCGCGAGCGTGACAGCTGTTTCAGCAAAGTCCAGGGCCGCCGATGCAATGGCATTCATCTTCACCCATCTGACCGGCCGAAAAACCACGCCGGCAGCCCAGACCTCTTCGGTCGGCTGGCCATCAAGCGCCGCCCGGCAGTCGCCTCGCCCGGTGTGAGCACAGATCGTCTCCAGCGGCTCCGGTACGGCGGCCTCGTATGCGAATCTGAGCTCCCGACCTTCATCCGTCTGGAGCAGCGTGCCCGTCCACTCGCTGTCTGCGCTTTGGTCCACATGGAAGTGATCGCTAAAGGCCTGAGCAGCAATTCGCACTGTAACGTTCTGCAGCCGGGCGGATGGGTCATAGCCTTCGTCAAATGAAACCGACACCGGCAGCGGGCTGCCGTTGCGGTACCGATCACTGGAGAAATCGCCGATATCACTAACCAGCGCAAATGCAAGGCTGCTGACGATCAGTCCGCCCCAAATGTAGTTCAGCATGTGCAGTTGATTTTGGGCATCAGGGGCCAATCAGCCTGATGTCGTCCATGTTGTCTTCTTTGAGCACGATTTGATCGGCCAGCAGGCCTTCCCGACGGAGCATGAATGCGGTAATATCCCGGTATTGGGCATCGGTCAAAAGCCCGCCGGCATTGTAGGGCATCTGATCCCGATTGTACGTGTTCAGATTACCGGCCGTCTGCCAATAGGCGAGTACCCGGGCATCCAGCGCAGGACCCATGCCACCCGGAATGTGACAGGACGCACAATAGGTCTGATAGGATTCCTCCCCCAGTTCATACTGTGCTTCCGGTGTCATCTTCCCGCATGCGGCCATCAGCAGCCATCCCAGAGCGGCAACCATCCTCATGCAACCACGGCAATCGGATGGGGAAGGCGCATGTTGAACAGATACCCTTTCTGATTGAAGGGAATGGACTCCGGTTGCTCAAGTCCGGTTTCATCCATAGCCGAGGTGGTTAGGGTATAATGCCCTGCCGGAATTTCCAAGGCGATTTCAAATCGGGTCCAAGCGTGACGCATCCAGGGGCCCAGTACGGTGGCATTCTCCCATGTCTGCCCTTCATCAAGGCTCCACCGGACTCGCTTAATCGGTCCGTTGGGGGAATGGGCGTATCCGTAGATCAGCTGCCGGCCGGAAGGCAGCTGCGCAGGCCAGGGTAAGGCCAGCGCACTCTTGATGGTCTGAAGTGTGACGACCTGGCCCGAAGCTTCTCCCTCCGGCGGGTAGTCATCCCCAATCAGTACGTAGGAGGTCGTGTTATTGCGACCCCATACGGGTCTTGAATGCGCCTCTATACGGCCCAGCCATTTAATACAGCTGCTGCCGACCCATCCCGGCACGATCACGCGCACCGGAAAGCCATGGTCCGGCAGAAGCGGTCTGCCGTTCATGCGGAAAGCCAACAAAGTGTCTGGATCCATTGCCTTATCGATCGGAAGCGGCCGCCGGAACCCGCCTTCAGGAGCCGTGGAATCCAGTCCGATCAGCTGGATGGTCTCCGCGTCTTCGGCAATACCTGCAAGGCGCAGCACATCAGCCAGGGGTGTCCCCGTCCAGGAGGCCATACCCACAGCCCCTCGCCCCCACTGGGTGCCGGCTGCGAGCTGCCCAAGCTGCTCACCAAAAAACACGCGTTGGTTGCCAGCACATTCCAGATAGGAAAACACGGTGCGGCTGGGCAGGTCCTGGAGCTCATCAAAGGACAGACGCAGCGGTTCCCCGATGGCTTCGCCGCCTACTTCAAGCCGATAGCTATCCAAGTTTATGGGAGGGATATCGCCGTTCTTGCGGACAAAGAAATGTTCAACGGGCGTGAGGAATCCCCGGAGATTTTCCAGGCGGGTCTCCAGGGCGTTGGGACTGTGTGCAATAAGCTGGGATTTGTCCTTCTGCAGCAAGGGCGTGGTCAGCTCATCGCATCCCGCCACCAGCCCGAAACCTGCACCTGCGGCCAGGGCTTTCAGGAATCTGCGGCGATTGCTTTGCATCACGGGTAAATTCAGTAAAGATTACGATTCCGTGCCGGTCGAAAAGTGCGTGTTTACCCGGGCGGCCAGCCGTTTGCCCACAACTTCGGACAAACTGGCCTCATCCGCCTGCTTGATGCGGCGCACCGATCCGAACGAGCTGATCAGCTTTTTGACGGTCTTGGGCCCGATGCCCGCAATTTCAAGCAACTCAGAATGGAGCATTTTGCGTTTGCGCTGCTTGCGCTGCAGCTCTAGCGCAAACCGGTGCGCCTCATCACGGATTCTCTGGATGAGTTGAAGCGATGCGCTTTGCTTAGCGATGTGATACGGATCTGAATCCCCGGGGCGATGCACCTCTTCAAGTCGCTTGGAGAGGCCGATGATGGCGAATTCGCCGCGCACTCCGGCGGTGGCGAGTCCCTTAAGCGCGCTGGACAGCTGGCCTTTTCCGCCATCGACCACCACCAGGTCGGGCACAACGGAGTCCTCCTGGTCCAGCCGCTTATAGCGGCGGTAGACAACTTCCTCCATAGAAGCGAAGTCATCCGGTTTTCCTTCGGCCACGGAACGGATCTTGTAACTGCGGTATTCCCGCTTGCGCGGGCGTCCGTTATGAAACACGACGCAGGAAGCGACCGTGCCGGTTCCGGCCAGGTGCGAAATATCAAAGCATTCAATGCGTCGGGGCAGACGTGCCAGTTGAAGGTCCTTCTGGAGTGCCTGTACGGCGAAGGGGATCCGGTCCTCCCCGCGCTTCATCAGGTCCAGTTTGAACTCGCTCAACAGCAATTGCGCGTTGGTTTCGGTCATGCGCATAAGGTCAGCTTTTTCGCCGCGCTGCGGTACATGAAGGATGACTTTCCTGCCCTGTTTCTCACGCAGAAAGGCCTCCAGCGGGGCCGGATCACAGACGGGTGTACCCAGAAACACCTCTTCCGGAAACAATGTGGCCTCCATGTAGTAGTGCTCCAGAAAGCTCTGCATGAGTTCATCATCGGCGTGACCTTCAATGGGGCGGACAATCTTGTGCTCCCTTCCGATGATTTTACCTTCCCGTACTTTGAAGAGTACTACCACGGCGGCGTTTTCCTCACGGTCGGTAGCCAGCGCGAACAGGTCCCGGTCAACGGTATCTTTGCTCACAATCTTCTGGCGCTCGGCATACTTGCGGACCGCTGCCACCCGGTTGCGCAGGCGGGCTGCCTCCTCAAACTTCAGTTGGTCGGCCGCATCCCGCATGGTCTGCTCCAGAATGTCGGTCAACGCGGAGGTATGACCCCGGAGCAGCTTTTCCACCTGTGCAATGGTATCATCATAGTCCTCGCGAGACTGAAGTCCCACACAGGGTCCGGCACATTTTTCAATGTGGTATTCCAGACAGGTCTGGTATTTGCCTTCCGCAATGGGTTCCGGGGCAAGATTCAGTGAGCAGGTCCGGATTTTGAAGATGGAGCGGATGGCCCGCAGGGCCCGTTTCATGTTGGTCACATCGGTGTACGGTCCGAAATACCGGGAGCCATCTTTCACCACCCGTCGCGTGGGGAAAATGCGCGGGAACGGCTCGTTCTTCACACAGATGAACGGGTACGTCTTGTCATCTTTGAGATTGATGTTGTAGCGGGGCCGGAGCGTCTTGATCAGGTTGTTCTCCAGGATGAGGGCTTCGGTCTCATTGTCGGTGACAATGATCTCAAGATCGCAGGTCTTAGCTACGAGTAGCCGGATACGTCCTTCCCGTTGGTCGTCTTTGCGGAAGTAGGAGCGCACGCGGCTGCGCAGATTGCCAGCTTTGCCGATGTACAGTGCTGCTCCGTCTTCGCCCTTGAGCTGATAGACACCGGGTACGGTCGGCAGGGCCTCCAGTTTCTGTGTCAGATCACCCATGTGCCGACCAGAACTCCAGAATTACTTCAGCCCAGGTTGCCGCTGAAGTGTCAGCAGGCAGCACTGCTAATCGGGCGTGCGGCCAAAGGGCGCGAATATGCCGGGCCTCCCCGAGCGCATCGTCGGTCAGGCACGCCAGCATGGGCCGTTCCCCCTGTGCAGGCAGCTTAAAGCTCCCGGCGGGCCGAAACCAGACAATACTCCGGCAGGCCTGCATCCACGGCTGATCCACCGAGGTTGTATCAGCCGCCATCAGGCAGTTTGCCGGTTCCGCCTGCAGACGTACCAGCCCGGAGCTAAGGAGGGCGCGTTTGAGCTCATCCGCCTTTCCTACAACAGTGACCGACCATTGGTAAGCCGGCTGGCAGAATTCAATCAAAATCCGTCCGGTGGTTTTGGGATGCAAAAAAAAGATCCGCTTGCCGCCGGCTCCGACCTTCGGCTGTTCAGAGAGCGGCTCAAATCCTGCCCTCCGCATCTGTTTGAGCTGCTGATCAATGTCGGCCACGGTAAAGGCAATGTGGTGCAGGCCCTCTCCACGGCGGCGGAGATATCGGGCCATCGGAGAATCCGGGCCCAGCGCCTCAATCACTTCCAGACTGCATGTTCCTGTATCCATGAAGCGGACGCGCACATCCTCACTCGGCACTTGTTCATATGGCATGGCGGCTGCGCCGGTTATCTCCTGAAGAACCCGGCCCAGTCGTTCGGCATCCTGCGTAGCGAGGCCCACATGGTTGAGCTGCAACATGGAGGATCGGCCGGATTCACTGTACACTGCGCGGATATTGGACAATTCCGACCCGGTAGGGTTCACTTCGCGGGGGCGGATCGGTTGGAACACGGCGGCCATCAAAGCACTGCGCGGGCCACAAGTAAGTTGCTTGGACAACCAGCGGATCCGCGCCGCGATTAGGCCAGGGAGAGCTCGGCCCGCAGCCTGACGACGCTAGGTTCAAATTGCGATTTCCGCCCGTGGTGCGCGGAGATTCGCTGCAGGGAGAGACGTAGTGGGTGTTAACCCTTTTGGGTTTTTCCCGATGGGCATCGCGGAGAATGTGACATACAGCGGACTGGAAGGTGATACGGAAGCCTGAATTTCCATTGGGAATCCTCCCGTGACGCTTTCTTGCGGATCTTTCTTCAAACAGGCCCTCGGCCTATCATGGTTGTTGGATAGGCCATGATGATTGCGGACTTATGGACCGAAGGCCGCTATTGTGGGCGGAATGCGGCACATCGCCATATTGCGGCTCTCCCGCCGGAATTGAGCCGCTTCGGACGCTAAATCAAGCGTTCCGGTGCCGTAATTTGCCCATCATCCCGCTGAATGGAGATAGCGTGTTGTTGGTGTGGAGTTCATGGCCATATTGAGCAGTGTGTCGTTTTTTGATGACCTCTCCCGCTGACTTTTTCCGTAAGCCCGCCACGCGCAGCCAGATTCGCTACGAGGC
>JAPPNA010000054.1 GCA_028873925.1 Bacteroidota bacterium
TGCCGGCCGCCGCACCCTCGGAATTCCGAAATTTGGCTTTTTCTGGCAAACACTATGTAAAAGCGGTCCGGTCCACCACCCTTAACGCCGCCGGAATGGCGCACAGAGCTTTCGCACGGAATTTGGTAGATTGATGGGGCCCAATCCACAACCGGCGGTTATGTCCAAGACCGAGAAGTACACCTATTTCTCAGATCCCCTGCACGGCTTTATTGCGGTAAACGAGAGCCTCATGCGCCTGGTGTCCAGGCGGGAAGTGCAGCGATTGCGGCATATCCGCCAGTTCGGATCCGGCCACCTGGTATTCCCCGTAGGCGAACATTCAAGATTTACGCATGCCCTGGGCTCGCTGGCCCTGATGGGCGATGCGCTGGATATCCTCAAGCGCAAAGGCACAGAGATCTCGGCAATAGAGCAGGATGCTGCTATGGCCGCCATGCTGCTTCATGACATCGGACACAGCCCGTTTTCCCATGCGCTGGAATACTGGCTCATCAGAGACACGCGGCACGAATCCATCAGCCTCGCACTTATGGAACGCGTGGCGAACAACCCCGACACCCCCGAAGATCTGGCCTGTCAGCTCAACCTTGCCATGGAAATGTTCTCCGGCGTATACGGCCGCGCATTCTTTCATGAACTGATCGCAGGGCACCTTGACATCGACCGGCTGGACTACCTGCAACGCGATTCCAACATGTCAGGTGTCATTGAAGGCAGTGTCGGTGTTGACCGAATCCTGCAGACCATGTGCGTGGGACCGGATGAATCCGGATCGGGAGAGCATATCGCGATTGAAGCCAAAGGGCTTCCAGCCGTAGTCAACTTTCTGACGGCCCGTTACCACATGTACTGGCAGGTTTACCTGCATAAAGCAGTGCTCGCAGCCGATGCGGTGCTCACGAAAACCATGCTCCGTGCCCGCCACCTGATAAAGCAGGGCCGCACACACGCCCTTGACGGAATATCACCAGGCCTGGCCTTTTTTCTCACCGATGACCACACCCGGCACCACCTCAAGTGCGATCAGGTATTGGACATGTTCATCAGCGTCGATGACACCGATGTGATCTACAGCCTGAAACGGTGGTGCGAAAGTTCGGACAGAGTTCTGAGGGATTTATCCCGCAGGTTCATCAACCGCAGACTGTTTCGGTGCGAATTCTTTTCATCTGAACCCTCAACCAAGGCCATAGGTACACGGGAGGACCGGATTGCCCAATATCTTGAGGCGCAGGGCCTCGGCGGGCGGGAATCCGTGCAGTACTATGCGCATCTTGCCGCCCCCGACTCCTCCGCGTATGAAGAGGGCGACAACCCCGTTCTGATACGGCAACATGGCAACATCCCTGTACCCCTGCGGGAAGTGCTGAATCAGCCGGGATCAATCAGCGGCCTTCCCAAGACCGCCAAGAAGTATTACTTCTGCTATCCGAAGGGGACGGAACTATGAGTCCAGCGCATCCCGGCAGAAAGCCGCGCATCGAGCCATTTCCTCCATAACGCTGGAGTCCTCGGGGATCGGATACTCCAGCTCAATCATGGCCGGAATCGGATAACCCTCATCCCTGAGCAGGCGCAACACCTCGCCTATCGGCGTGTCGCCTTCGCCCCAAATCACATTGTCCTGCCCGTTTTCGGGCGTGCGGCGATCCTTGAGGTGTAAGTGACTGATACGGTCATGAAACTTTCGTATCACCGGGATCGGCGACTCGCCCAGTCCGGCCACATAGTGGCCAATATCCAGGTTCAGCATATTGTTGGCAGAATAGGACAACGGTTGCTCAAACGTAAAGCCCTCGTCAGCGACCTGGGTATGATTATGCATGCCGTTGAGCAGGTCATGCTTATCGGCAAACGCCCCCATGCGCTCCGCCGCGTCATTGGCGATTTCAAACGACACCCCGCGCGCACCCACGGCGCGGGCCGCCTGATAGGCATAATCGAGCTCCTCATCGGACCAGTTAGCATTACCCAGCTTCAAAATGTCCACCTCTACCCCGCCATCCCGGTACATTTCACCCAGCTCTACAAACTTAGTCAGGTCCGCCCCCACACGCCACTTGCTGACCTCTTCCATCGCCGCTCGACGGGCTGCCCGAGCCTCGCGCCGCTCTTCCAGACTCAGGTCGGCCTGGCCCCGTCTGAACGGCGGCATTGGAGGTGCCCCGGCATAGACCTCAGCCGGCGTGCCCATTAGCTCAACCGTGGTAAGCCCGAGCGTCTGCATGTAACCGAGAATCTCCTCCGCACTGGATGGAATCTGGCGGAAGCTGTACGATATGGCACCGACCTGGACCGATGGCCGGGACCAGGAACGAATCGGGCGTACAGTCAGCATGGCCGCAGAGGCCAGGCCTGCGGTCTGGAGGAATCGGCGACGAGATATGTTGCTGCTCATTGTTTCTATGCGGTAGGCTTCAGGTAATACAGATCAGGCAAGTTGCGATGCTGCTGCGCGGCATCCAGTCCGTATCCCACCACAAAATACGGTTCTGTTGTGAATCCTGCGTAATCTACGCTGACTTTGCTGCTCCTCGCCCGCAGCAGGGTCACGACCGCAACCGAGGCCGTGTCCCACCGGTTAAGCTGATGGCGCACTTGGCAGAGGGTCCGACCGGAATCCACAATGTCCTCAACAACAATTACATGCCGCCCGGTAACCTCGCAGCGCAAAGGCCACACCTCATTTACTTCACCCGAACTCTCCAAGGCATCTTCATAGGAGGACAACCCCCAAAAATCCACCTCAACCGGAATGTCCATCGCGCGGATCAGATCTGCGGCAAACACAAACGCTCCGCGCAGCAGTACCACCATCAAAGGTCTTTTGCTATGGTAGTCCGCCGACAGCGTCTGTCCCAGTTCTTGGACGCGCGCGTGAATCTCGGCAGCATCCCTGAACAGCACCAGGTCCCGACCGGGCGTGTCCAGTCGCACTCGCATAAATGAGCGCGTTCCGGCAGTCACCTTGAAGTCTTCACTGATGCAGTGGCCGATTACCCATACGATTTCTGTACCTGAGCATACGACCATCTGCTCCGAGCGCCTGTGAACGGAAACGGCCCGATCCGTCAGAATATCGCTGACCTTTTTTTGTCCTGACAGGCCCAGCGGCCGGATGCGATCGCCAAAATGCCAAGGACGTACCCTGAGCGGGAGTTCAATCCGGTCGGCATCCACCCAGGTGTCGGTCAGGTGTCGCAGCGACACCGGACGTTCCGAGGTAACCTGCACCGACAGGCGGCCCTGCGGCAGATCAAGCGATTGATCCGGACTCAGATACCCCCCGTAATCATCTCCCCTGTCAGCCTCATCGGAGAAGATCAGTTCCCTTCGACCGCGCCAGATCACTCCGCCTCCCGTTTGCACCCTGCGCCCCGCCTGCCCTCCTGTCAGCTGCAGAATACGTTCAGCCAGATCATGTGTGAGGGCCACCTTCGGCAGCCACCTTTGCAGTGCCTCCAGAATCAAACGCCGCGCCATCACCGGCGGCTGTTCCGCCAGCAAATCGGCAGACAGGCTTCGGTCACCGGCAGCAATGGTAAACTCGCGGACAACCAGCGGGCGCAGCACTTCGTCCACCCAATCCCGCATCATGGAGGCGGACCGGACCAACGCCCGTGCGTCCAGATGCGGCATTACCCGCTGCCGTAGGCGGGCGCGGTCAAAAGACTCGTCCCAATTACTGGCATCTTCCCGCCAGATAAGCCCGGTATCTTTGGCGTAAGCCGCAATGGACTCGCGTGATTCGCCCAACAACGGACGCACCAGCGTCACCTCCGGGGTAAGCAGCCTGACTGTCCGCATGCCGGCGATCCCTTCGGGGCCGGTACCCCGCGTCAGGTTCAGTATCAACGTCTCGGCCTGATCGTCCTGGTTGTGTCCGACCGCTACATAACCGATGCCGTGCGATACTGCGCACTGCTTGAACGCCGCCAGGCGCAGGTGGCGGGCAGCCATTTGCACGGACTCCTTTTGCCGGGCCGCCCGGCCGCGCACATCAATTTGCACCACCTCACACGGAACCGCCAATTTGCGGCAGCCTTTTTGCACCTCGGCAGCCTCCATGTCCGCCGCTTCAGGACGCAATCCGTGGTCAATATGCAGGACCCGGCACCTATATCCGAGTGCCACCAGCACATGCAACAGGACGGTGGAATCTACGCCGCCGCTGACCCCTACCAGTATGGCGGCTCCCGGGTCTACGGTGAGTCCGGAGCTGATTCTCTGCCGGAACCTTTCAGCTGGGCTCGTCCGACTCATTTGCGTGCACCGGTCGGGCAAAGCGCAGCTGCAGCTCCTCCAGGGAAATCTCAAAAAGCGTCGGGCGACCATCCGGGGCCACAAAGGGTTTGGAGCACTGGAACAGCCGGTCGACCAGCGTCCGCATTTCGTCGCTGTTCAGTTTCAGGCCGGGTCGGATTGCGCCACACCTGGCAATGCTGCGGGCCAGGTTTTCACTCGTCTCCAGTTGCAGCTCCTCTTCGTTGGTCTTGTACTGTTCCAGCACTTCGCGAACCAGTTCTTTTTCCGCCCCGTTTCCGACATCCGATGGTAAACCCATAATCTGGACCCGACATCCCGGTGCCAGCCTCACATTGAAGCCCAGTGCCGTCATCTGTTGTTTCAATGACTGCAGCAGCTCATAATCCGAGCGGTCCAAGGTGATATAGACCGGAAAGAGCACCTGCTGGCACAAGCCCACTCCTGTCCGCAAATCCTCCTTCGCCCGCTCGTACAGGATCCGCTCGTGTGCAGCTTGCTGATCCAGGATCATCAGACCCTTGCGAAGATGGGTCATGATGTACTGATCATGCAGTTGCCACAACAGCGGCATATCCTGGGGGGATCCCCCGGGTGGCACGGAGCTTTGCTCCGGGGTATACCGAATTGCTGCCTGTGAGCCGTACGCTTCCTTCAATGCTCCCCGGCTCTGCGGAGCACTCCAGGGGGCCGGATTGCTACTCTGTACCCGGATGTCCGGCAGACCTTCGGAGTACTGGGGAATCAGGTCGGCCAAGGCGAGCGACTGCCGTACCACGGATTGGGTAAAGTTGTACACCCCCCGGCCATCATCAAATCGCACCTCCGCTTTCGCCGGATGCACATTTACATCCACATACCTCGGCGGTACCGACAGAAATAGCACGAATGACGGGTGCAGCCCCTCCTCCAGAAGCGTAAAGTAGGCCGAAGTCACCGCATGGCGAATACTCGCGTCCCGTATCGGCCGGCCGTTCACGTACAGATACTGGTCCCGCCGCACCTTGCGCGCGTGTTCGGGTCGGCCCACATATCCGACCATACTCAGATAACCGGTACGCTCATCGATCGGTACCAGCTGTCGGGCCTGCTCTGGACCGAGCACCATTTCCAGTCGCTTTTGCAGCGCCTCCATAAACTCTTCGGGCTGTGCGCCCGGATACTGCCAAAGGGTCTGATCTTCACTTCTCATCACAAAATGCGTCCAAGGGCTGGCCATTGCCTGAGCCTGGACACTCTCGGCCAGATGCCGCATCTCCGTGCGGGGAGCCTTCAAAAAATTGCGCCTTGCCGGTACATTATAGAACAGATTCTGCACCTCAATCGAGGTGCCCTGAGGGACCGCACAGGGTTCTACCGACACCGGCCTGCCCCCGTCGATGCGAACGGCCGTTCCGTGCTCATCCTCTTTGCGACGCGTACGCAATGTGACCTGAGCAATCGCTGAAATCGCGGCGAGGGCCTCACCGCGAAACCCCAGCGTACGAATGTCGTCCAGATCTTCGGGGGCGCTGATCTTGCTGGTTGCGTGCCGCTGGAAACACAGCTCTGCATCCTCGGGCCCCATACCGGAACCGTTGTCGCGCACCTGAATCAACCCCGTACCGGCACCCTTAACCGATACTTCAATCTTCGTGGCTCCGGCATCAATGGCATTTTCCACGAGCTCCTTTACTGCCGAAGCCGGGCGCTGGACCACCTCGCCTGCCGCAATTTTGTTGGCGAGCCTCAGCGGCATACATTGGATCGCAGCCATGCACAGGGTTTATCGTCCCAGAGTACGGTAGATGTATACGGCAAACAGCAGCAGTGCCAACAGATACAGCAGACCCAGCGGACTGCGCCGCCTGCGCGCCTTGCTCTGGATGCGCATGCGGCGCTTCAGACTCTCATCCCGCTTCGGATCGTAATAGCGAGGCTCGTAATCAAATCGGCGGGGACGCGCCCGACGATTCCCGGTCAGAAAGCCCATGGCAAAGTATTTCAGACTACAAAGATAAGGTACATGTAGGCCAGCGGTGCCGCCACGATCATGCCATCAAACCGGTCCAGCATGCCTCCATGGCCCGGCAGCAGCACACCTGAATTCTTGATGCCGGCGACCCGCTTGAACCGGCTCTCGGCCAAATCTCCAACTGCGCCCGACAGCGTACAAACCAGGGCTAGGACAAACAGATGGATGGTAGCAATAGGCATGTCCACCCAGAGGCCGAGAGCCAGGGCCACCACCAGCGCCCCAAAGATCCCGCCGTAGAACCCCTCCCAGGTTTTGCCCGGAGAAATTGTAGGCGCGAGGGCATGTCTGCCCCATGTGGATCCGGCAAAAAAGGCGAACACATCACTTGCCCAAACCAGTACGAGCACGGTAATGGTCAGAATGCGGGCTTCCTCGTTGTCAAAGCCCGGAACTACGCGCAAATCTGTTAGGAAGGCCAGGAGGGCGGTGGGATACAACGCCCCGGAAAGGGTCGCCCCCAAGCGCATCAGGGGCTGTTCACTTGTGGTGAAGGTACACCATAGGACCAGACCCACCACGGGGATGGCTGTCAGCAGGAATACATTTGGAATCAGCGTGCGCAAGGCCAATCCCGCCCCCACCAGGAGTCCCGTGGCAATCCATGCCTTTACGCCTACCCGGGCGTATAGCTGGTAGAGTTCAACCTGACCCAGCAGTGCGATTGCCAGGACCACCAAGCCGAATGGCCAGTGGCCAACCCAGGCTGACCCCACGAGAATGGCCGCACCCACGCTGGCGGTGCACACACGGACGATTACTTCATGCATCCGTTGGGGGAGAGTCCAATGCCTGTCTGGCCAGTTCGTCCTCCGAGGGCGGCTGTAATTCCAACAGGTCTCGCGCCTGCGCGGTGTAAGACCGGGGCACCATTACCCGGACCTTAGCCATATAGCCATGGGTCAGGTTGAAGGCATGGTCGCGGTGGTTCAGGATAACCACCGGGATTCCGGCATCGCTGAGGCGCGATTTGACGAGTTCGGCCTCATAATCGGTCCCGCTCCGGAAGACCTCAATCCAGTCCGTCAGATCCATGCACTGCATGTCTTTTGAAATGCAACAGCCCGATCGTGCCGGCAAAAACAACCAGGCCCAACAGCACCCAGGGCCAGGGGATTGCAGTTGGCTCCAGCATGTCTTCACCGCTGATCCGGCCCAGTACCAGTGCCGCAGCGTTGTTGATGAAATGTACCGTTATCGGCACCCAAATGCTGCCGGTACACCAGACCAGATACGCCATATAGAGCCCGAGCACACACAGCGGCAAAGCCTCGGTGAGTCTCAAATGAAACACCCCGAATATGATCCCGGAGAAAGCGATTCCCCAAGCCACGCCCCACGACCGTTCGGCGCGCCGCTGGATGTACCCCCGAAAAAATACCTCTTCACAAATGCCCGGTACCACCGCCACCAGTACCAGGTTGACCATCAGAAGGCCATCACCCTGCACGATCCACTTGATCAGCTCCAGCTGCTGCTGCTCCATAGACCGGATGAATTCGGGCATGGGTAGCGTGGAGTTAAGGTGACCGAGCCACAACACCACAGGCTGCAAGGCCGCTAGACCCACTACCGACAGTGCCAAGGCACCGAGTCTGGGCTTGGCCAGCCGAAGGACAACCGCCGGGCGTGAAGAATCCAGCCGCGCCAAGAGGAAGCCCACCAGACCCAGACCCAGCACGAGACCGACCGCATTGCCTCCCAGGAGTGCCTGCAAGCCGATGCTGCCTCCTGGCAGGTCCAGCAGATCGCTCAGTGACCCGCCGCTGAGAAGCATCCACACCAGCGACGCGACCGAGCCGATAACCATATAGGCCACCAACCCGCCCAATAGCGCAGCCGGAATCACCAGCCACGAGGTCCGCCGCGCCAGCGGCCCGTCAGCAGGAGCAGTCAGGGTCATCATGCAAACGATTTTTCAATCCCCGCGTACAAGTCTCCACCAGCGCCCGTAGCTCAGCTGGATAGAGTGTCTGCCTCCGGAGCAGAAGGTCAGAGGTTCGAGTCCTCTCGGGCGTACCAGCACGAGACCTGTTCACGCTCTTGGTGTGTCCAGCTGCCCCTCGGTGGAAGCTACCAGCGTAGCTACCGTGGCATCGCCGGTCACATTGCAGGTAGTGCGGCACATGTCCAGAATCCGGTCAACGCCCAGGATCAGCGCGATTCCGGCTGCCGGTACGCCGACTGACTGCAGGATGATTATCAGCATGATGATGCCTGCGCTGGGCACAGCAGCCGTACCTATGGATGCCAGTACCGCCAGCAGGATGATTTCCAGTTGGGCGGAAAATCCCAGGGCAATGCCGACCGTCTGTGCGATAAACACCGCGGCCACCGCCTGATAGAGGGCGGTACCGTCCATATTGATGGTGGCCCCAAGCGGCAGCACGAATGCGGATACTTCCTCACTGACTCCCAGGTTTTTCTCTGACATCTCCATGGTCACCGGCAGCGTAGCACCGCTTGACGAGGTGCTGAATGCGACGAGTTGCGCCGGAGCGATGCCCTTGATGAACCGAATCAGGGACACGGGTGTCAAAAAGCCTACGATTGAGCCGTAGGTAATGGTCATGTGGAGTATCAGTCCAGCGAGCACTACCAGCATATAGAAGCCCAAGGCCCCCAGCAGACCCCACAATTCACTCAGATTGTCCTCTGAAATCAGCGTCACTGTGTCCGCCAACAGGGCAAAGACCCCCACTGGGGCCGAATACATGATCAGCTGCACGACTTTGATAATCACCGCGTTCAGACTGTCCAGAAATCCCAGCAGCGGCTTGGCCTTTTCTGTCGGGATCAACAGCAGCGAAATGCCCAGCAGGATGGAGACGAAAACCATCTGGAGCATATTCCGATTGCTGCCCGCTGACCCGAAGAAATTGTCCGGCACCATATCCACAAACGCCTGGAGCGGTCCGCGATCCTGAGCCGCTTCGGCGCTTTCCTGGCGCTGCTCCGCCATTTCCCCCCACTGGGACTCCAGTTCGGTGCGAACAGAATCCGGCACACTGTCTCCGGGCCGCAACGTGTTGACCAGGATTAGCCCGATTATCAGGGCAGCTACGGTGGTGGAGACATAAATTCCGATGGTCTTGCCGCCGATGCGCGCCAGTTTTCGGGTATCGGATAGAGACGCGATACCCGTTGTGATCGACGCGATAATGAGCGGTACGGCAATCAGAAAGAGCGACCGTAGGAAGATATCGCCAAACGGGCTGATCCAGTCCTGCGTGAAGGCCCCCCATCCCATACCTGCGGCGAGAATGCCGTAGCCCAGACCCAGGACGAGTCCGAGGATGATCCAATTGTGCAGTTTCTTGTACCAGAGCATACTTCAGAGAGTCAGTGATACCTATTCAGCGGGCCAATATACAAACTCGGAGTCTGACCCCGGAGCGTGCGGCCTGTTCCTTCGGACGTACCGGGCCCCGTTTGTGTGAGCCTGCCGCATCAGATCCGCGCCTCCGTGCAGGACAGCTGCGAGGTGGGCCAGCCCAGCTCTGTGCGCGATTCAGTTCTCTTGGCGGAAGGCCACTAACTGCGCCCAAACCCGTTCCGGGCACCTCAGTGGCGGCACTGGGCCGGTTCGATCCCGATGAAGCCCCCTCTCTCAGCGGTTACCCGACCTCAGACAGCGATGACTCGCGGACGATATGGCCGCATTGCCGAAAAAACGCCGAACTTTCAGTTGACAGGCGCGCAACACCGACTGCGCACCCCATGATGCCGCTTCGCCGGATCCACCTTAAACGCAAAGCGCCCCGGTGCCGCAAGACACCGGGGCGCTTATGAACCGAGTCAAAACCCGGCTACTTGATC
>JAPPNA010000170.1 GCA_028873925.1 Bacteroidota bacterium
GCAAACTCGGGGTCATTCCGCAGGACCGCAAAACGCCGGGTGAATTGCCGCGCAGTGGTACGGGTTTTCCTCGTGCAGTGCGCTTTTGCCTCAGCGTACTGCTCATTGTTTTCGCTCAGCAGGTAGTTCCAAACAAAGCGGATGGCACCGGCCAACCGGTCGAGCCGCTGGTAGCCCGCGACCGATCCTGCCCGCATTCGGTACTCACTGGTGCGGTAGCACCATGTGTCGGTTGATGCGTTTATTCCGGCAGCAGCCATGGTGTCATTGGGGTTGACATTGTGGGATCACCCGGCAGAGTATGCCCGCCCTCTTATGAGTCGGACAATGTTCGGTTCCATAGTTTTGCAAGAGGCTCCCATGTCTTGTTATCAACTTGCGAATGCTGTGCCCGGCTGATCCCACAAATCGCGTCAATATGGGCCTTCAGCAGCCTCAGGCCCGTACGCCTGTTTTGCCCAGGTGTTCCGGGCCATGGCAGCAAATACAGCGCGATATACCGTACTATCGCCTTCAGGCTGACTAACAATGTCAAATTCTCCTTCCAAATAGTCCAACGCACATCGCCGGCGGGAAGGCTTCTCGGAGACCCGCGACTCGGCTTTAACCAGATCCTCCAATATGCGCAGGATTTCCCAGTCTGGATCAGCTTCCACCTCTTCCGTCTCAGGCTCAACGGGCCACCGAAACAGGTCCTCCTCGTGCATCTTTTCCTCAACGTAATTCCAGGCGAAGTGCCGTCTGAAATAGGCTTCGGTTTCCGCCTCATTGGACTCGCCGGCGCTGGTCCGCTTCCGGAACTCGGCCAGACCTCTGCGAATCAGGCCATCAGAAACGGGGACCTGCTGAATCTCCAGCATCCGGTCCATAATCGCATTGTCAATCGCATTATGGTTCCAGACCAGCACAATCAGCTCTACCAGCGCTCGGAAGGAATCCGGCCATTCCTCCACGGATTCAATCATTCCAATGGTTATTTCCTTGACGAAACTGTCATCAAATTCAGGCACATAGAGACGCTCAGCCGTCTTAATAGTGGCCTCGTATGCACGCTCAAGCGGGTTGAACTCCAGCCTGCCAGCCTTCGGCCATTCCGTAAATCGGACCTGAACCTTGTCGCCCGGGCGGCGTCCGACCAGTGCCGCACACAGCGCCTGATATTCCGGATCGTCCATGTACTCAGATACACCCAGCTGAGCCTCCATTCGGCTCTCAGATTCACCCAGCAACACGATGCCTGTTTTCGGATCCAATTCTAAGGTTTCGCATATGACTAAATCCTGGTCTCCCACCCCTTCTTCACCGATGATCTCTTCGTCTTGTAGCTGGCGTGTATACGCTTGTTTCTGGCGCAAGTAATCAACCATCGTCTCCAACAGTTTATCGGTCACCTCCACACACTTGACTTCCAGTACCTGTTCATCCACCTCGCGCAATTCGAACTCGGGCTCGGTGGCAAATTCCAGCTCCACATGCAGATCCCCATCAAGATCATAGGAGAATGTCAGGCGATGTGGCTCTCCGGTCACCCTGTACCTGCCGGACTGGGTTACCAGATCTTCGTACGCCTCGTCAATTACGGTCTTGGCCACCTCCTCTTCAAGTTCGCGCTTGTACACGCGACGGATCCAATGGTGCGGTACGCGACCGGGCCGGAATCCCTTCAGGTTGGACGCGCTTCGTTTCTTTCGGACGGCCTGCCGGACATCGAGCGCCAGATCTTCTGCCGAGGCATTAATTTCCAGCACGTACGTTTCGGTGCCGGCTTTGCGTATATGGTGCTGCATTCGTGCGCCTGTTTTCAGAAAGCCACAATTGTACACCGATCGGGTGCACATGTGCCTTTACCGCCGGGGCGGACTTCCGAGCCAGCCGATTGAGACCGATGCCATCTGAATCTGAGGCGAACTTCGGCATGGTTATCAGCTCTCCGGTGGGACCGCTGACGCTTGCGGCCAGTACGCGCGGGCTGACCGGTATCCGGTTCGGAAGCCGCAATGTTGCCCCGGACCGCCCGGAGTCTGTCCATCTGCGCGATGCCCGGCTGCAGTTGGCGGAGTACTTCGCCGGCTCCCGCTTTGAATTCACCCTGCCGCTGGATGTACATGGTACACCGTTTCAGTTGCGTGTTTGGGAGCTGCTGTCAGCTATCCCGTACGGCGAGACCACGACCTATGGTCAGTTAGCTGTGCGCCTTGGGAATCCCAACCTCTCCCGAGCGGTGGGGCGTGCCAATGGAGCCAATCCCGTGCCGATTGTACGGCCCTGCCATCGCGTGATCGGACACAACGGCCATCCGGTTGGATTTGGGGGCGGGCTTGACCGCAAGGTGATTCTGCTGCGGCATGAATCTCGTCAGGGGCAGCTTTTTCAGCTGTAGCGGAACCAGCGTACAACATCGAGCAGATTGATTTTCTTGCCGTACATCAGCAGCCCCGTGCGGTAAATCCTGGCGCTGAGCCAGACTGACCCCAGGAATCCACCCCCAAGAAGGGCCAGAGACAGCAGCACTTCCCACCAGAGCACATTTGTTACCGCCAAACGGACTACCATAAGCACCGGTGAAGTGAACGGAACCATAGAGAGGGCCACCGCCAGCGAGGATTGCGGGCTTTCGATCACCGGGCCCAAGAACATTATGGACACAATTATCGGCAGAATCACAGGGAGCATCAGACTCTGCGCGTCCTGTGGGGACTCCACCAGAATACCCACGGCGGCAAATATGCTTGCATAGAGCAGGTAGCCACCCAGAAAGTACAGCAGGAACCATACGATGAGCATCGGGGAAATATCCGGCAGGCGGATGCCGGCAGCCGCCAGTACATCGTCTGCGGAAGCGTCCGCCGCCAGGCCGGTAGCCGCCGGATCCACAAAGAAACCCGCCACCACGCCCGCAAACATTTGGACGGCAACAATCATCAGGGTCCATATGAGCATCTGCACCAGCCCCATCGTGCCGATGCCCAGGATTTTGCCCATCAGCAGTTCGCTGGGCCGGACAGAGGACACGATAATCTCCACCACACGCGTGGATTTTTCCTCAATGGCTCCATACATCACCACCGTGCCGTAAAGCAGCATTGTTATGTACATCAGCATCCCCATCAGATAACCGATCGCAGAGTAGGAGAACGTACTTCCGGCTTCTTCTCCCTCGGAGCTCAGCATTACCGCATCCACATTAACGTTGCGGTCCAGGATATCGCGTACGGAGGGGGATACGTTCTGGCGTTCCAGCAGGTAGTCCTCCAGCGCCCGTTCCACCCGACCCTCCAGTTGTACCTGAATGTTCAGCCCGCCCCCTTCGCCGGCAAAGTACTGGGGCCGAACGGACGGATCGTCGATCATCTCCGCAGGCAGCAGCATGTATCCGTCATATCGGCCATCCAGCACATCCTGGCGTACCGTGCTCCCATCGGCTTCCACCAGTACATGGTCACTCGTCCAGAGTGCCAGAACGCGCGTTGAAAGCACGCCCGTTTCATCAACCAGCGCGATTGTTCGTGAATCTCCGTCAATCGTCGTCGCTGCAATCAGTACGACCACGGTCAGGAATGCCACAATGAGCAGGGGCCCGAGAAGCGTCAGAATAACGAACTTCCTTGAGGTCACGCGGCGCATGAACTCGCTGCGCGCAATGATTAGCGTCTTAGGGCTGACCATTTGTTAAGCGGTGTCGTCCACGGTCTTGATGAAAATCTCTGTCAGCGTCGGCTCCAGCAGTTCAAACCGCAGCAGTTTTCTGTTCGGGTCGGCCCGAAGCTGATCAAGAATGGCCATGGCATCCACCTGAGGGCTCAATTGCAGGACACAGCAGTCATTCTTGTGCTCAAGCAGCTTTACGCCAGCAGATGCGGTTATCTGGCTTACAATGTCCGAACCGCCTTCAAATTCCAGTGCCAGTTTGTCCCGACTGTACCTCCGCTTGACCTCCCGCAAGGTGCCGGTGAGTACAACGCGGCCTTTCGCAACCAAGCAGATGTCGTCGCACAACTGCTCCACCTGCTCCATGCGATGGCTGGCGAACAGTATCGTGCGTCCCTCGTCTTTTAGCTCCGCAATAATGGTGCGCAGAAGCTCACTGTTGACCGGGTCCAATCCGCTGAAGGGCTCGTCCAGGATCACGAGCCGCGGTTCGGCCAGAACAGTTGCTATGAACTGCATCTTCTGCTGCATCCCCTTGGAGAGATCCTGCGTTTTAGCTCCGGCCCAATCCGTCAGACCCATTCGATCCAGCCAGTAGCTGATCCGCGATTTGCTGTCCGCCGCGGAAACCCCCTTCAATTGCGCCAGATATCGCAGCTGATCACCGACCTTGAGCTTCTTGTAAAGTCCACGCTCCTCAGGCAGATAACCCATCTGCTGCTGACTCCAGGCTCCAACCGGTCTGCCATCGAAGAATATGTTCCCCTCATCCGGTGCCGTTATGTGGGCAATCATACGGATCGTCGTAGTCTTCCCCGCCCCATTCGGTCCCAGGAACCCGAGAATTCGGCCCGGATGGGCCTCAAAGCTGACCTGATTCGCCGCGGTAAGCTTTCCGTAGCGTTTCGTGGCGTTTTCCAGTTTCAGCAGGGCCATGGCTCAGCGGTACCTCCACCGCGATTGTTCTCAATTGAGTGAGATTTGTTTCAAACCGCAGCGCAGCTTCCCCTACAGTCGCATCAGTTCCGACTTCGTAATCGGAATCAGATAGCGCTCATGGATGACATCATGGTGCACCCGAGCCTCGCCCGTGCCCCGAAAATTGACTGCCACAAAACTGCCCACAATCGCATTCACTTCCCCAATGCCGTAGGAAGCCGGAAACGGTCCGTAATAGACAAGCTCCCCCTTGCGCAGTCCTGACTTGGCACGGCTTCGCCAGTGGAAGGCCTGAACAACCGGCAACCGGTCCAGCCGATATGCGCTTTCTGACTTCATCCCTGCTCTGAGATATTCCGAGTTGCTTTTTGGGGAGCGTCAAACGATGGCACAGCGGGCCCTGTTCGCCTGGTTGGTTGAATCTCCGTGAATTTGAGCATGCACACCTGCGGAGCGGCAGGCCACGCCCGTTCCTTCTCGCCAATGTGATCGCGCCGGACCGCCGCCGGAACTGTCTGCTCGGGACGCTGGTGCCAAAGAAATCTTCAGCATGAACACGCAGGGCAGCCTGCGATTACGATTCACTTCGCCGCCGCAGCCAACCCACCGTCAGCAGCAGCAGGACAGCGAACACGATCAGAAAGGTAGCTACCGCCAGAATAGCCGGACTGATCTGCTCCCGGATCCCCGACCACATCTGGCGCGGAATGGTGCGCTGGTCCACGCCTCCCATAAACAGCACCACCACGACCTCATCAAATGAGACCGCAAAGGCAAACAATGCGCCGGAAATTATGCCGGGCGCAATGAGGGGAAACTGTACGCGTCGGAAGGTGGTCCAAGGGCCTGCCCCCAGGCTGGCGGCCGCGTTCGTCAGGTTTACATCGTATGCGGAAAGCGTCGCGGTGACCGTGACGACCACAAACGGCACCCCCAGTACCGAATGCGCCAGAATGAGTCCCAGATGCGTCTGCCCCATCCCGAGCGCTGAGTAGAAGAAGAACATCCCGGCCGCCGCGATGATTACCGGGGTAACCATGGGGGAAATGATGATGCCCATAATCAATCGGCGCGCCGGTATCGTTGAGTTCGCCAGACCCAGCGCCGCCAGGGTACCCAGTACGGTGGCCAACAGGGTCGCACTGGCACCGATGAATAGGCTGTTTATCAGGCTGCGCATCCAGACTTCATTTGCGATGATCTCGCGATACCATCTCAGTGACCACGCATCCGGGTCAAGGCGCAGCATCCCCTCCGTAAACGTGAAGTATGGCTCCGCATTGAAGCTGAGCGGAATGATCACGATGATTGGGGCCACCAGAAACACGAATACAATCGTGCAGAAGGCCAGATAGCCGATACGCCCCAACCCGGATTGAGCGATACGCATGATCATCCCAATCCCATTCGCTCCACACCCACAAGTCGGTCGTAGAGCCAGTACAGAATGAGGACCCCTGCCAGCAGAACCCCGCCCAAGGCGGCCGCGAGCCCCCAGTTAAGGGAGGTTTGCATGTGGTAGGCGATCATGTTGGAGATCAACTGGCCACTACTGCCGCCCACCAGCGCCGGGGTAATGTAATAGCCGATGGCCAGAATAAAGACCAGTAGCGCGCCCGCACCCACGCCCGGCAGCGACTGTGGCCAGTACACGCGCCAGAATGCCCGCAGGGGTGTCGCCCCGAGTGAGGCGGCGGCATTCATATGCGTTGCGGGAATCCCGCGCATTACTGAATACAACGGTAGAACCATAAAGGGCAGCAGCACATGGGTCATCGCCACGATGGTTCCGGTCATATTGTAAACCATCGCCAGGCGTCCGCTATCATTGATCAGGCCGAGGGAAACCATCAGATCATTGAGTACTCCCTGAGACTGCAGCAGAACAATCCAGGCCGTTGTGCGCACCAGCAGTGAAGTCCAAAAAGGGACGAGTACCAGAATGAGGAGCAGGCTTGCCCGTCGGGGGGACGAATTTGCAATCAGATGGGCAACCGGATAGCCCAGCAACAGGCACAGAAGTGTGATCAGACCGCTTACCGCCAGCGTCCGCAGGAAAAGTCGCACATAAATGCGGCGTTCTTCAGCTTGGGCGGCGACCGAGCCATCAGCAAGCTGCTGCAGATCAACCGCATTCAAATAGTGACGCGCCGTAAATCGTTCTCCCGTAACCTGGATCGCATACCAGGTTGCGGGATCAGCCCAAGCCGAATCCACAGCTGCCATTTGCGTACGCCAGGGGCCCTGTTCCACCTCACGCAACTCGCGCGCAGTGCGGGTCACCACACTGCGCAACCCTACCTGTACCCGATTGACCCTCCCGGCCATCTGACCTAAGGTACGCGCTGCCGCCGCACGCCTGAGTTCGCGGGCCAAAGCCGCGTAGGCAGCTTCCGGCGGCAGTCCCTCACCATCCCAGGATTTCAGCTGCGCCAGGGTTTCGGGGAGTGCGTCGGCCACTACGGGATCATGAACGCTGCGCATCAGCATTGTGCCCAGCGGAGCTATGAAGGTCACGCCGATAAACAGCAATAGGGGAGCAACGAGCCCCAGTGCCCGAATCTGGGCGCGATCAAGTGGGCCCGCAGACCACCTTACCGAGCCAGCCATGCGCTAAACCGCTCGTTCATTGCATCCTGGTGGTCTACCCACCAGGACCAGTCGTAGCGTAGAGCACGCGCCGCATTGGCCGGACTCGCCGGCATGTGCGGCTCCATGTCCACGCCCGCTGTTACATGCGTCGTTACCAGCGGCATACCCGACTTCCGCACCGGAGAGTACGAAATCCTTCGGCCGATCCGGGCCATTGACTCCGCCATGGATGCAAAAGTTACGTATCTCATGGCCTCTTCCAGGCGTGGGGTCCCGGCCACGATCGCGATCTGCCCCACATCCAGCAGCTGCCCGTCCCACACAATCACAAAGGGCTGATCTTCGAGGACCTGCGCATTAAAGATGCGACCGTTGTAAGCGGTTGTCATGATTACTTCGCCATCTGCCAGCATCTGGGGCGGCTGGGCTCCGGCCTCCCACCAGATTACTTCATCCTTGATGGTTTCGAGTTTTGCAAACGCGCGGTCCAAGCCCTCCGGCGTATCCAACTGGGCGTACACCTGATCCAATGGAACTCCGTCGGCGATCAGGGCGAATTCCAGATTTACCTGCGGCACGCGCCTCATTCCGCGGCGACCGGGAAACGCGTTAAGATCAAAGAAGTCCGCCATTGTGGTCGGCCTGGCTCCGGGGATGTTGTTCTCATTATAGGCATAGACCGTTGACCAGAACAGCGTACTTACCCCGCACCCAACCTGGCTTCCCGTCAAAAAATCTTCGGCTGCCGGGGTCCCGTCCGGTCCAGGCTCCAGCGCATTAACGTCTATCCTTTCCAGCAGCCCTTCGTCACATCCGCGAACGGCATCCGAGATTTCCAGGTCCACCACATCCCAATGTATGTCTCCGATATCCACCTGTGCGCGGATCTGTGCAAGCCCGCCATTATAGTCCTCAACGTCTACACGAATGCCGGTGGATTCGGTGAACGGGACGTTCACACCCTCCTGGACCGCCCGCCCGTAAGAACCGCCCCACGATACCGCGGTGATTGAGTCCGGCTCATCAGATCCGCACCCTGCGGCGCACAGTGCGATAAGTACGGTAATAACTGCGGTCGTCTGGCGATCATTCATGATATTGCGTCGTTGGGCTCGTGGTTAAGGGCGCGGCAGTCCACAACGGTCCAGCCGACGCGCACCGCATCACCCTCAATAAGGCCTCCGTGTCCGACGATATTGGGAATGGTGGCAATAAAGTCATCCCGACCGCAGGCAGAGAGGCGCACGCGCAGCTGTTCGCCCAGAAACGTCAGATCCTCCACCGTTGCGTCCATCTCGTTGGTGTAGCTTCCGGGTTCCGGATTAATGGCGATCCGCTCTGGCCGAATCGAAAGGATAATGGTGTCACCAGCCCTGCAGGGTGCCACTCTGAGTGCGCGGACGGTTGCTCCGCCGGTTTCCACATCACAGGTGTCGCCCTCATCAGAGACCTTTGTGACTCGTCCCTTAAGCTGGTTGCTTTCGCCGATGAAGCTGGCCACAAAGGCACAATCGGGCTCCTCATAGAGGCCTTCGGGCACGGCAATCTGTTCAACGACACCCTCCCGCAGCACGGCAATCCGGTCCGACATGACCATCGCCTCCTGCTGATCATGGGTGACGTATACCACAGTTACGGCCAGGGTGCGGTGAATGCGCCGGATTTCGTACTGCATTTCTTCGCGCAGGCTGCGATCAAGGGCCCCCAGCGGTTCATCCATCAGCACCAGATCGGGCTTGAATACCAGTGCGCGCGCGATCGCCACGCGCTGCTGCTGCCCGCCGGAGAGTTGGCTGGGCCTCCGGTCGGCAAAGCCCTCAAGCCGGACCAACCGGAGTATGTCCTCCACCCGCCTGCGCCTTTCTTCGGCGGCAATGCCGCGTACCTCAAGCGGAAATGCCAGATTGGCCCCTACCGACATGTGCGGAAAAAGCGCATAGTTCTGAAAGACCATGCCGAGGCCGCGCTTGCGCGCAGGCAGATCCTGAATAGGTTTGCCCTCCAGCAGTATTTCGCCTGAAGTGGGCGGCTGGAATCCTGCGAGCATCATCAGGATCGTGGTCTTGCCGGATCCAGAGGGTCCTAGCAGGGTTACGAATTCTCCGGTCCAGATGCTCAGGTCAAGGTCCTTGACCACCAGTGTGCGTCCATCGTAGCTCTTGTTGATGTGCCTGAATTCAACATGAGCGTTATGGTCACGGCTGCTCACAACTCCATGTGGCTGATTCGGTTAATTCGGCACCCGTTCGTGGATGACTACCGTTGACCCGCCCCTCTGACTTGATTTGGCGCATTGGTGTTCCGCCCTGTAGCACGACAACAGGCGCGATTTCCCGGGCATACCGCAAATGGTATACAGCCTGAGGGGTTGTGGAAGCAGCCGCTGCAGCTCTGAAGGCGGCGGAGCTCCGCATATTCCTGTCCCTGTTCCCCGAGTATTCATCACGGTGTCGCTCTAGCCTCCCGAGGCGGCATTGGGTCTACCTTGGATATTCAGATGGATTGTGGCCACCTAATGAGATTGAAAGTGGCCACCCGGGTGGCAGTGTTCGGCGCTCATTCTTGGGTTTCTTGTTTGGGGATGTAATGAAGGTTATTGGCAGTTGTTTCAGGGGACCGCTTGCACCGGTTTTTCGTGCACGATTCTTGCCTTTCGTCGCCTGTTTTAAAGTAAGTGCCTTCTGCGTCAAACGCTTACTTCTCCAGATGGCGTGAGCAGGGCAAACCGGCCTGTTTCGTGTAGAGTGGTCCGATTCGGGCTATGACCAGGCCCAATAGTCCCTTTTGGGATCGCTCAAATGGCGCTGAGCGCGCTTTTTCCGGGTGTTTAACCATGCAACTTGAGTTCACACGCACTGAGCGGCCCCGGAATCATCCTTGAACAAGACGGACCGCATAGCTGGGCGGCGTGGGGC
>JAPPNA010000035.1 GCA_028873925.1 Bacteroidota bacterium
TCACCCTCGCTCAGGTGATGATGCCTGATCTTGGCCATGGATAATCCGGTTTTTGTGCACACCTATTATCGTCATTACCTGGGCCGAACGCCACCCCTTCGCGAATTCCTCATCCGTCGGCACCCCAATGCCAGTTTCAGGGGTGTTGCGTTTCGCAGTTCACAAAGCCATATACTACGCTGCGTCGCTCGCCCGTCTTGAAACGGATTCACTCTTTCGTAAGCTGGAGGGTGGCCTCGGTAAGGTTGGGGACCCGAAGACGCTGACACCGAGAGTGCGAGAGCTTCTGGCCGACGAAGGAGAGGCACGAGAGATCGCCTTAATGCTCGTTAGCACCGGAATCCATCCCGGCCTTGAACGCGTGACCGAATTCCTCGAACGCTTCTCTGTCCCGATTGATGTCGTCAGCTTTGAAGTATTTGAACTGGAAGGCAGCCCACAATTGCTGATCCGAGAGGTGGTTGACGAGCATCTCAAACCACCTCGTCCGAAGCGTAAGTTAACGGTTGAAGCGATCCGTGCGCGAGCCGCGGATGTGGGTGTCGGTGAGCAATTTGATCGCTTCGTTGAGATGTCGGAGCAAGCCAGTCTGGCCGCGCAGCCGCAACGAAGTTCAGTTAGAATCGCGCCGCCATCGGATCGTCGCCGGTTTCTCATTTACGCGAGTCCAAGTGTCCGGGAGGGCGGTGGAGGATTGTGGATCTTTGTGGGCCCAAAACGATTCACTGAGTGGTCCCCGAAATTTGGTGAAGAGCAGACCATTGCCGCGCTCGACAAGTACGGCGAAGGCGGTCATCTGGGGGGCGTGGAACTCACTGAACGACTCGACCGGTATTGAACGCTTCCTGAAGGAGCATTTTCCGCAATAGGAAGCGTAGCACGGCCAGTGCACCGAAGTTAGAACGGCGCTGGCTTGGGCCCCAGCATCTGAAAGCGCATCAACGAATCGTTCCTGCTCGACCGGGTCCAGCCGGTGCACTATTAAGGAGCCGAGGCCATCGGTTCACGGTAATCATGCTCAGGTTCCACGGAAAGGGCCGTCCATCCCATCTCTTCGGCCCCCTTCCATTTCGGCTTCTGAATGCAAACGCCGCTGATCGCTTCAATGTCAATGTCCACAGGTACCAACGGAGGCGGAACAAATACCTCCCCGACAAAGCCGAAACCTCGCTCATGCCGCCTGAGCGGCCCGCGGAATGTTCCGATGTACTCTGTTTCCTGCCAATGGGTCGCGGCGACTTCGTGCGCGAACAACCGGCCCTTCCAACGCGAACAACGCATCATTAAAGGCAGGCCTGGCTGATAGTCCGACACATGGGGAAACATTGAATACGGTAACAGACAATGTCGGTGGATCGACACGTAAATCGAAGCCAGTGCGCGCATCGTATTCTGATGGTCCACCACGCCGTACACTTCCAACAATTGATCAAAAGGCCTTCCGCTCGGACGGGGCCGCATTCTGACCACTTTGGCGTACCGCCCCACGGTAACCGTGGCGGCTTGGATTGGGTTGCCCGCGGGCCCGTCCGCAAGTTCCGGATTCACCGATGTCGGTGTAATCAGTTCATTATCTCTGCCCTTCACCCAGACCTTCATCAGACACGCCCCTACTTTGGATCTAAACGTGCCGACCACATTGCCATCTACCCAGTCGTTGGAAAACAGTGATTCCTCTGCGGCTGCTCCCATCTTCTGAAGCTGACCATCCACCCGGCGAATCTTTTTGGCCGTAGCATACCAGGGAGCTGATTCGATTTCCGAAAGGGGCGGGACAATCTTCCACCCCTTTTCCAGGCGCATGTCAAATTCCTTGTCACCGGCCCATCTGGCTAGGTCGTACCGCCCCAAATTCTCACTCAGGATTCGAATGTCACTGAGCAGTTGTACGATGTACTGGTCCTGCTGACAAAGCAAATAGGCACGCACACAAAGCGCCAGCGCATGCTTTACGTCTCTGGCCGCCTCCAATCTCGCCAGCGCATGCCAGATCCAATGCTCGTCGATCTTAGCCTTAACCACCTGCTCCATGGCACTGCAGGCCTCTTCTATGTTACCCAGCCTTCCCAGCAACAGGGCTCGGTAATATCCCAGCAGATTGTTGTAGCTCAGCTGAGCCCGTTCCTGGCTCATATCCAGGAACTCCAGTACGAACTCCTGTACTTCCCGGCTGTAGTTGTCCGATCTGGTGACCAGCTTCCCCAAGGCGGCAGCGGTCTCTTCCACCAGTGAGCGATGGCGTTTATTCGCCTCACCAACAGGTGGTGCCGCAAAATCCTCCCTCCTAAAAGCATCCACTCCTGCCGAGTATACCAGATGCGGCAGGTATCCAGGGGGCGGATCCAACTTGGCGCACACCCGGATTACCTTGCTGTACAGGCGATCCTGCCCTGACAGCCCCAACTGCATGAATTCCTTCAGTAGATCGTCCAGGAGATCGGGGGTACCGTTGTAGGCACTCAGGGATTGGGCTTTTTCGAGCAGGATCTTGCCGAACTCAGATTTAACTCCAGCATCGTCTTTGTACCGCCGGAGCAGGGTCAAACCGCGCTCATAGGCCCGTTCAAGCTCGCCGCTTTTCCGCAATTCGTGTAATTCTTCGTATGGGTACATGCTGATAGGCTATTTCTTTCCTGCAACGCACGATTGGCGATTTGGGTTCAAGTACGATGCCGTAGACTGAGATTGATTTTGCCCACCTTTGGGCATGATCCTGCCGGAGGATCGCGGGCAGATCTGCGCCGTGGCGCGGGGTTTGGTGCTGAAGCATAATGTAGCTGCTCGGCATTAGCCGCTCTATGGCAGGAGCTACGCGACGGATGCTACGCGAACGGATTTGAGTCCAAAGAAGCCGGGGCTCATTGCGGTATGCTCACGCCGAAGACCGCAGCCAGCGCGGGATTGCGAACTATCCGCAGATGTAGCCGCGGACGGACCGCAACCTACTCGCCCGCGCCACAGCGGCCGTCCGAAATGGGCCGCTGCCGGACGATCTGATCGTGCGGAACAGGAGGTCCTGATGTTTCCGGTGTCGGCTATCCGCTATGGGAAACCGTATGGAAGCGGCTGACACGGAGGCACATGACCCTTGAGCGGATCTGCAATACCTGCCACAAGACCCATCCGGACGGGTACAGCTTCACAAATCCCCTCGCAGTATATATGGATTGGAAAGACGTGCGGAATGCAATCATGCGGTTCCCGCCGGTGATAAGCTCTTTGTGGATTGTGCCAGCCTGATCGTGGAGAGCCTGACTGCGACGAAGTCACCCGAGCACCGATCGTCTTAGCCATACCGGAGTGTTTCAGTCGACCATGTGATGAAGCGACTCCTGATCAAACGCCGCGAAGCTGGATCGCTGCTCATGAACGGATGCCTGCCACCATTGACCGCAGCGCCCCAGGTGGTAGCCCGTTAACTGCCGCAGTCTCGCGCACAATATGGAATCCGCTGGCGCATCATCCGACCTCTCCGCCCGGGCCCCAGGATAAGCATCCAAGGCTGAATGCCCCGGAATACTGCCGCCACCGGCGGCAACCTGCTTGATAAGCGCCGCCATAGGTCTGAATCCGCTCTGGACGCGCTTCATGCGGGTCACAGCAAGCCCGGCTGAATTACGAGAAGGTCCTCCTGAAACCTGGATTCCTCAAGGGGTACCGTAAGCGGGTGCCGCATCAGAGTGCACCGTAACAATGCCTCCTCGATGCGGTACACGCACGCGGTTACGCATACCGAGCAGTGGCAGACCTCCGCCGGGCATGAGGTGCGGACCCGTTACACGGACTGGTGGGCGGCTGGATTAGCCCGGACTTCCCGACCTTTAGCGCACCTTTCAAACCATGAACTCCGAGTTGGACCCGCGGCGGCTCTATCACCGCAACGAAAACCTCATTGCCGAACTGTTACTTATCGCGGTACCCGCCTGCCGTGCGGCACACCTGATCCGAGCGCGGTTCAAGATGTGCAGTGGCCGTCTGAGCTGGTTCCCCCCTCCCCGCGGTTTGTGCCCATTTCGCGCAGCGGATCACGGACCGTGCTGCCGCAGAGCACAGACCGGGTCCCCGGGACGCGGACCTGATGCCATTCCAGCATGTTATAGCCTCCGTAACTGGGGTCATTCCGACCGGATTTCACCATAGATCAAAGGCCCATCGGCCCGTAAAGGTGCAGAAAAGTGTAGTGGAATAGATAAAGTAACTTCTTAAGTCAGCGGCCTAAATCACCGTGAACATGGGTATTGTTGTCTCTGTGAATTTACGGATGTGGCAAAGTACCGCCGAGCCGCACATCAAAGCGCACGGTCACCGGCAAATCTCAGTAGCCCGGCTGTCATCCCCTTTGCCAACACCGCTATAGCCCCAGCTGGGAGTATCATACTCATTCCCTCCGATACCCTCTATTTCCCGCCGCTGGCGCGCGTGCTCATGAGGCTTTTTCGCCTTGAATAATGCCCTCTGCTGCAGCCGCCACAGAAATCCTGGCCAGATAGCGGCCTCAGGGATGCCAATCACACCAGGGTCCGCCGACCCATCGTGTACATCCAGCAGGAATTGCCTCACCTGGGGTGTGATCCGATCCGCACACTGCTGCCGTAACTCCGCGTTAGTGGCAAGCAGACGGTCCATCGGCAGTGTTGTCCGCATCAACTCTTCCCATCTCTTCTGCTCCGGCAGCTTCCGCGCATGCCAGGCACGACTCAATATCATGTGGGGCGGTCGGCCATAGGCTACAGCATACACCAGGAATGTCCGAAATAAGTCCTCAGTAAGCCCCTCGTGTTGAAATAGATGAAAGATGTCGAACATGTCCCTTAATTGCCGCCGCCCCAGAGAAGCCCCTACTTTGCCCGCGTACATCTCATCAAACGAGACGACCTTCATTCGCGCTCGCCCGAATTCCAACTCCGCGGCAGACACGGCATCAAGGATTGACGGGGCGTATAAAGTCTGCCGGCCCGATACAGGAGTTTCAATCCTGACACTGACCTCCCCCCGCCGAACCTCCACCCACAGCAGGCCCGCCTTCTCATCTTTCCCGCCATGCACCTGTGATGTAGTCACCCCCCGCAATCCTCTTTGTGCGGCCCGCCGCATCTGCTCCATCAGTCCGTGCATACTTCTTACCGCCGTCAGCCTGTCGGCCCGGGGGATGTATACCAGATCCATGTCTACCGAATAGCGCGGCAAATCGCGGCAGAACATATTGATCGCTGTACCACCCTTAAGGGCGAAATCCTCTGGTACGTACGGCATAAGATCCACAAGCAGTTGCATCTGTGAGCGGGCGCGGGTGTTGTCAGACATCACACACCTCGCCTGGCTCCAAACAATGTTCCCGCTCGGCTCCGATAAATTCTTCGGGCATCTTGACCTGAAAATCGGGATGAATTTTCCCGCCTTGTCGGGCCAGATAACTCACACCTCTACCTAAGTCAAGGTTATCCAGGTCAATTTTGGACCACCAATGATGGTCGTGCCTGGCGGCGAATGCACAGAACAGCCGCCGCACCTTATAGCTCGTACACGCCTGCAGCAGTTCGTTGAAATTGTCCGCGGACACACGAGACCACATACTCTGGACCACTTTATCAATGCGGTAGAAATCCACCCTTTGCGGCACTTCAGCCATAGCCTCCAAGAGTGCTCGCTCCGGCCTGGAGTACCACAGCGGCCAACGGGCAGGGACCGTATCGCCCTGCGGCCGAAAACTGCTAACGCCCATATCCCGAGGACCCGTGAATAACGTCAGTGGGCGGCGATAGAACTCCTGCCCGCAGGGGATACGATCAATCCATGAGGGCAATGGATCGCCATGTACAAACACGCAGAGGGTCCAGAACTTCATATCGTGATTGTAGCCGTGATGGCTAAGCGCACTTTCGCCGCCAATGTGTCCTGTCCATCCCATCAACCAGCGCAGCGACCGCAGCACCGTGTCCCACTCAACGCCGTACTCGGGGGAACTGTCAGGAAACGGACGGCGATAGACTCCACATGCGATTCGCTCCAGCCACCCGGAATTCACGTAGGACCGGGCATTTACCCGTCCGATACCCATGGCATCCAACCAATCTCCGTCAATGATGCATCCCTGGGGCACCTCATTCACCAAGGTGCGCAGCTTGCTGTATTTAGCGGTATTCATAGGCGCATCTGTGCTAAGTGGCGTAATATGAATGTTTCCGTACTGTTATACGGGGTGCCAGGTTTGTGGTTGCAAAATCCCCCTTATCACTCCAGCTGTCAGCCTCCATCCGGAATGCATCCCGGGGCAGGCGGCCGTAGACACGATGGGCATCGCGAACCGGGTGATCTCGGCCAATACGGGGAGAGCTGTTAAACAGATCCCCTCGGCCAGGGGCCGGGATGAATGGGTGGCGTATTGCCCTTCACCACGGTAAGCGCTGCCGGACGCGTACGCCGCGCCCGCCGGATGTGCAGTCCGGGCCGTCTGTCACCGAGTCGCAAGCGGCAAATTCGACGAAGTTGCCAGCCTTGCTGGTGCGGCTGTCTTCAGGGAGGCCTTAACTTGAACTTTCGGCAAGGATCGGATCACCATGATCCCCAATTAACCTCGTCAACATCCCCTACCCCGGCATCCAACAGACCTCCGCGCATGAACTGGCTGTGCCGAGCGCTGCGCTCCCCCGGAATACAGAATGCCCACCTCACGCCCTCCTGCGGCCGGGGCGGGCGTAGCTGTTGTCCATGCGGTGGCCGCCACTGAGTCCGGGGAGCAACCGGGCCGCCCCTTCTTAACGGGAGCAAGTGCGTGCACTCCTACACCGGAAACTCCGTCCTGCTGAGACCTGATTACGGCAACTGTCGTGAGTTATTCCCGGAAGTCCATAGTCTCCCTCCGGTCCAGAGCCTGCCAACGAACGGGGTACAACACAGGGCTCCAGACTGACCGGCTCGATTGGGAGATCCCCGTTAGACTCCGCAGCGCGCCAATTCCGGTCGACCGGATCTTTGATGCCGCGTGGTGCCATTCGTACTTTGGCCCGACGCAATCCGGCCATTTGAGTTGACATCCATCTCACCACTTCTTAACGTTATCCGGTAGCTGTTCATGACCGAGTTAAGCATCAAGGCGGCAGCCATCAGGTCCTTCTCTGGGAAGACCTTCCCAAAATACACAACGCAGATCATGAATCTCATCAGCAATACCGGCCAGGCCACCCGGCCGCGCGTCGTTGGTCAGATGAGCGCATTGGTTGCCAAGTTCGTAGCCGAGTCTCCCACCGGAACTGTCAAGGACTGGAAGCGATGGTATCTGGCACAACATCCAACGGCAATTGATGATGCTACCGACAAAATCCTTGCAAAGCTCGGACACTACAAGGAAGCCATTGATCGAATAGATCGCCCAATGATCTGCCGATGGGTGGAAGACTTAGTCATAGCTAAATCATTCAAAGGAACACAGTACCACGTTCTCATCATTCGCTCCGTTCCGCAATACTACAACATGCCCTGCAGATTTGCATCCCCGGCAGAAGAAAATAAAGGCATTGACGGATTTGTGCGCGACATCCCGTTCAAGTCAAGAAAAGGAACGGCGAACCGTTTCATATTCTTATGGACATCAATCCACCCAGGCATGTGATGTTGGCCTATAGGGAGAACCGGGATGGCTCACTCTCGGTCGTCTTTGACGAATCTGCCATCCTTGATTCGTCTCAATATTCGACGTAATGGGCAACGAACCCTGATTGTGTTACCTCTACATGGTCTATTATATTCCACCTCATATACTCCTCATTTCTCGTCACACACGGCGTATTGTATCGGCTGTTGAAATACTTCATAGGCTTGCCATAGCTGCCGACAAATTCATTATGTCTGGCTATCCTGTCGTCCAATAGTGTTCGGTAGTCACGTACTGACATATTAACAATGCGGTCCATACTGACCTCCCGCAAACCTTCATCTATGTCTGCTCCTATACTGTGGCGTTCACATGCAATGGCCGCTACAGTCGTTGTGCCCGTGCCAAGGAATGGATCGTATACTACATCCCCTTTAACAGAAAACATGTTGATGAGCCTATACGGTATTTCGAATGGAAACGCGGCACTGCGGGCACGCGTGTTATGATTGCTTATTCTTTGGGGAGTCCCCTGTAATTTCCAAAGATCAGTAAACCATTGATTTCTTTCTTCCCAGAAATATGCGCTCTCACGCCGGTTTGCCTTCTCCGCGGCCGTTCGAAACTCACGTTTCCTGCCTTTGCGGAAAATCAGAATCCATTCATGCTCCAGGGTCACATAGGCTCCTGGAGGCATCATGCCTGATCCCATGAATTTGTTCGGTGTATTCGTGACCTTGCGCCATAGGATTGGGGGTAAAGCTGTATGACCTTGCTTTATGAAACATTCAGTGACTCTCTGATTGTTTGGATATAGACAAAAGTTCCTGTCAATCGTCCTGGTTGCGTCACCAATATTTATGCAACAGAGCCCGCCGGGGACAAGTATTCTGTCAACTTCACGCCAGACACCATCCAATATTTTGTGCATTGATTCAAATGCCGCCATTCCCCGCTGATTCCGTAGGTGTTGGGCAATGCTGTCATTTTGGCTACAGAACATTGCGTCCCACATTGCTATCATGGGATACGGCGGCGACGTTACAACAAGATGGACAGACTCATTGTCTACATTCCGTAATGCATTCGCGTTGCAGTAGTTGATTCTGTGTAAAGTTTCGCACATGTGGCCGTTATTGTGTGGATGTTCACAACGGGTTCTGCAATAATCGTTCTGGGGGATCACACCATTCTGGAATCAGCGTAGGTTCCACGATCAAGCGGCTGAGCTTACGGATCGTTGAGATTGCGTAGCGCGCAATAGGACTTGGCGCGGTCATGGTCCGTTCACATCCCGACCTGGACCGGGCGGGACCGGTCTCAGATAGGAATATGTGTTTGGTTCGTTCCGTCCGAGCAGCTAACCTGATCATTGTACGTAGAACACCTGACCGCTAAACTGGCTGTCGCGTACTGCAAAGGTCCGGGAGTGGCTACGCTCGGAATGATCGCGTATCCGTGCCTGATGTACGTACCGATTCAGGTAGCGGCAGCTCAATTGGTGGTACATGCCGAAATGGGCCCGTCCGCGCATAACCTGGATATTCTCAAGTCCGTTGGAACCGGCCGCGCTCCTGCTCCGGTCCACTACAGAGCAGTCAGTAAGTTCAGGCACCGTGACATGCTTTACCGCGCAGAATGCGGATGAGCCCGCATCCAAGGTGACTCGACTTGTGGTGCCTGCCCCAGCTTTGAACGGTTCACGGTCCCTTAACTTCCATGCGAGCTTCCTGCCCGTCGTCCCCGGTTTCACTGTAAGCATCACATGCCCAGACTGCTGAATGCAGGACCAGCTATATCTGCCACAACCGGCCTCGCATAGGCTACGGTCCATAATGGCGTACATATCGCGCGCATCCGCTGCAATAAAGAATCCGCTGTCCGCTGCGTCACGGCCAGGTTCCAGTGGAGCTTCATGTTGGCCAAGCCATTCGGTGTACTCGCCCCAATATAATCGGTATAGACCCATTTATGCAATTATCAATCGCGCTGGCTGTAATGGCGCGCCTTTTCGTGCGCTGGATCAATCCCTGCGGGGGCGGCAACCATACGGCGTAGTGTTGCGGGGACATGCCGGAAGTTTGCCAGCTATTTGAAGGTTTTGTGAAGTTCCATACTTAACTCTGGCGTTTTTGCGTCTATTTTGGCTGATTTCGGCCAAAAGCCGCGGTATTTGGGCCGATTTTGCTCCGATTTTGCGAAAAGTCGAATGTAGTGGAATTTTTCTGAGTTCACATAATCTTCATACTGAAAGAATGGGTCGTACAGTACTTTGTTTATGTTGA